>DAOTTV010000069.1:0-19954 GCA_034437755.1 Anaerolineae bacterium
GTGTACACATGAGCCTTTTCAAAAAGGGAACAAAAAACATCTTAAAAACTTTCGGCTCTTTGGGATGTCGCGTGGTTTTTGTTGCAGGGGCTTTGCCCCCACACCCCCACAAGGAACTGTCGTTCCTTGACCTTGTTCATTTTGAACGCTATGCGTTCAAAAAAGCAAAAGTTCTTGGCGTTCCCTTTTTTCAAAAAGGGGACAAAAAGAGCTTGACCACGCAAGATACGAAAGACCCAAACTTTCGTGGGCATGTACTAGACTTGTACACGATAATCATGAGCCACGATGAAGGTCGTTACGCTCTCGACCTTCGCTTTAACCCCGCTTTCTTTGTATCGCTTGAGCGCCAGATTCAAGTGTTTCTCGGCTTCGGCACGTTGTCCTAGCTCGTGATAGTCCTCGCCCAGTGAATATAAGGCTTCGGCTTCCCACGGGTGGTTACGTTGTGCGCGCGCGAAGTTATACGCCTGTAAATGCGATAACAAAGCCATTTCGTGGTCGCCCATCTCGTGTTCGGCGGCACCCATATTCAACAATGCCCAGAAGCGCAGAGCCTCATTGTTAATTGTATCGGCAAGTTCGGCGGCTTGCTGGCACAAATCACGTCCAAGCTCATAATCAGGATTAGGATTCGCGTCATTTAGGGCTTGCGTGCCACGATTGAGCAAAACTTGACAGCGCACGTTATCATTGCCAATCTCCTGTGCGATTGTCTCAGCTTGACGATGATAGTCATCTGCACCAGCCTGACCGAGGCGAAACTGTACCGTACCAATCACCGTGAGCAAGATCGCTTCGCGCTGGCGGTTTTGCATGTTGCGCGCGAGTTCTAGCGCACGCTGGTAAGCGCTGAGTGCTTCGTCTAAATCGCCGAGGAAATTCGCGTAGGCGTTGCCTAGTTTGCTGGCGAGATAATGCGCCGTCTCGATAGCACCGTCGCTGATGGCACGCGCAATTGACTCGCGCATGAGGCTGACAGACCGGAGTGTATGCCCCCGTGCCGCGAAGTACATCCCGTCCATTGCTAAGGCTTTCATGATGTCGATGAGCAGGTGTCCGTGCTGGTGTTGTAGGGCAACTTCGGCGGCTTCGAGGATCGCATTGTATTCTACATCGAGGTATGGCAAATCATCGACATGTCGCTGGACATACTGGCGATAAGCATCGAGAATATCGACTGTTGTCGTCGTCGTCTGCCCCATGAAGATATTGCGTGCATAGCTATAGCCGAGATCATGCAATTGATAATAGGGGATGCCGCCTTGCTCGCGGGGATTCATCAAACCGCGTTGGACTAGTTCTTGCAAGGCGGTATCGACCGCTGGCGCTTCCTTTTGTAGCGTCAGGGCGACAAGTTCAGTCGTTGCAGTGGCTTCCAGCAAGCCACCCATCGCCACGTAAGCATCGTACAAATCACGGTTGAGCGCGTCGATACTGGCATCTAACAGCGACTTGATGCCTTGCCGCCCCAGATCGCCGAAGCCCGCCGGCATTGATAGATCGTGAGGCGCTTCTTCGATGCGTTTCAGCAGTTCTTCGGCGCTCATCTGGTAGACTTTGAGCGTTTTACCCGCGATTTCGAGCGCGAAGGCGTGGTTGCCCAGCAAATGACATAACTCGCGCGCGTCCGCGTCTTCGCTATAATCGACGCGTGCATGATATTCGAGCAGTTTGAGCGCTTCGTCTGCGTCCAGCTCACCGACTTCGACCACTTCATCGAGCGGGAAACGCTGGCGTGATGTGACGAGCAACGGCATGCGTCGGGGGAGTGCCCGTAACACCTGTGTCAGCGCACTGCCGTTCCACGCATCGTCTAGCACCAGCAAGCCCTTGTGCTTGGCGAGAATATGACGCACGACTTGTTCACGGGCAGTGCCATCCGCGGCGAGTACCGCCTGTTGCTGGTCGAAGGCGCGCCCGATAGCGTCGAAAATGCCGTCCGCTGTTACTGATCCCGCCCGCACCCAGATGACATCGCCATGCCCCTCATCAACGTAATTGGCGGCAATTGTCGCGGCGAGCGCCGTTTTGCCCATGCCACCGAAGCCACGTAACAGCACGCGCTCATGATCTTCGAGCAAGCGCGTCACTTGTGCGATCAGGCGCTTGCGCCCGATCAAACGGCGCGGCAAATCCGGCACATCATCGCCGATGGTCGCGATCAAGGCGTTAGTTGAACTGTGATAAGCAATTTCGCGGTCAGTCAACCACTGCTTGATCGACCGCGTGACAAGTGCCTTGAATTCGTCCAGCGTTTGATACCAGCGCGGTGTGATGCCGAAGCGCACATCACTCTCTTTTTCGAGGAAACGTGCCAACCGTGCGTCGCGTTGCTCGGCATCGACGTTCTTCACGTAGATGTGACGCGGCAGACCGAGTTCACCCGCCCGCCGAAATTCGTCAATCGTCCATTCGCCATATTGATTCCAGAAGATGCCGATGTAGAGATCGCTATCGTCAAGCGCATTAATGAAGACCTCGCGAATGGACTGATCGCTCGCGAGGGCATCCTGTTCGAAAACCCATGCCTCCAGTTCAAAATTATCATTGCCCAGCGTCGGCAATAAATCGGCAAGGGCTTCGCGTTCGTCGCGCAGTTCCTGCATTTTAGAGCTAATAAAAACACTGATTTTTTTGGGCATGTGATCGCCATATCCTATGAACCATTCACATCTTGTTTATACTGCGAATGATCCAATCTCGCTAATTTTGATAGCGCACTGCCCACCACACGCCTATTTTTTGTGTTTATTCGTCGTTTCGGCTACAAGGCAATCATTCAACCCAATAGTTCAGCACTTGGAATTGTTGCCCGCTGTTCGGATCAGTATAAACATAGCTGAATAACCCGAAGCCATAGGCGTTGTCTGCGAAGTTATCGGCATCAATATTGCTGACAGTCCCGCCATAAATCGTCGCTTCGCCATATGTTAAGCGCAGTGATGACTCTGCACCAAACCCGACAGAAAAACCGCCTAAAACACCGCCGGCGGTCGCGCTGACCTCGCGCGTGTAATTGACACCGATAGTTCTGCCAGACGACACTTCACGCCCGATCGCAATTTCGACCGATCGTGTTCCAGTGCCTTGTCCAACATTCTGTAAAGTGGACTCAAAGCCGCTATATTGAGATAGCAGTTGTTGCTTTTGCCCGCGATTGGGATAGCTACGCGGATTGCCGACTTGATGCTGGAAAACACGTTCGTCAATTTGGATAGCGCCTTCCTGCACGTTAGCATTGAAAAAATCGCGCTCCACCATGATGGTGACCGGATCACGCGGTAAATCAACCGTCACCGTTGAATTGAGCATCACAGCGTTTGGATGTGACACAACACGATAGGTATAACGATCAACCGGAACGCTGGTGAAGATCACAGTATCCTCTAACGGACCGGTGGCAAACGTAATGGTGTCGGTACGGGTAGCGGCAGTGCCGATGGTTGCTGTTGCATAGCCGGTGAGCGTATCTTTGAGTTCAAACTCGCTCTGTGTGATCGCGCCGCCATCAACCTGCACCCCAACCGATAAACTCGCTGTGATCGTAATGCTCGTCTCAGCTTCGACACTGGAACTCGTTTCCGACCCGAAAATTGTCGCACAGTTGCCTGTATCTTGTCCGGTACCACAAGGCGCGGCGGCAAGTGCCGCGATGACAATCGGTTCAGTAAATACCAGCTGATACTCGGATTCTGTATATTGCAAGACAGGGCTATCGTCATCAGTGTTAAGCGGTATCAGCAGAGGAACGATGGGCTGCTGTGCGTTATAGAACTGCACCGGTATTTCGTGCATGCGCGTCCATGTATTATCAATACTGATCCCCCACACATCGACCGTATTGCGATTTTGCATGTAAATGAGCAGGTTATCGCGTCCATCACCTGTAAAATCACCCACTGCAAAATCAGAGGTTGATCGATCCCACCAGCCAAAATTATTGACATCAATCAGATTATCTTCAACCGGTATCTGATGCAAGATCGTAAACGGTGCCTCGCGTTGGAAGTCATCGAACACGAATTGGTTAACGCTGATTTCGTCAATGAAATCACCATCGACATCGAAGGTATTGAGGTGCAAATAGCGCAGTCGCCAAGCCGAAAACGACGGACAACCGCGCATGAACACATCATCATACCATGTGCCAAGATTGGCAAAGCGTGACATGGCATCATCAAGCGCAACCAACAGATGCCCATTGGGATCACATTGATTTTCGCGATTGGTTAACCCAGCAAGTATGATTTCCTCTAAGCCGTCCCCGTCGATATCACCCAGCGCAATCGTGCCAATCATCGCTGATTTAATCCCACCAGAAATGCCCTGTACGAGCCCAAACTCGAGCGTTGCATAGCTCGCCTCACTATCATCGTAGACGACATACTGCGCGATACCTTCGCTATCATCCAAAATTTCGTTAAATACGATCGCAATCTCGGACGCAGTATCGTAATCAACATTACCTGTGACAACTTCCATACTGATATTGGCATCGGGCAATGATCCCGTCAGCGGTTGAATATTGCTCTGTAGTTGTGCGAATGTGCCGTTGATGTCGCCAGCAAGCATGATTTCGCCACGATTGCTATACGACAATGCGAGAATAACTTCCGCACGTCCATCCCCGTTGATGTCGCCGGTTGCTAGTTGGATATCCTGTACATCTTGTGCCAGTGCAATCACATGATCGGCTTCGGCGAAGTTAGTTGCCGCATCATCAAACACGCGCAGGACAAGTTCTTGATCGCGCATATAAGCGGCAATCAATTCGTCCCGACCATCGCCATCTGTATCACCAGCGATCGCATTACGGCGCGTGTTGGGGTTACCGCGTGAGCGCACATTGGACTCGAGGAAGGGGGTGTCCTCACGTGTCATGAGGGTTGCGCCGCCATCGCCTAAATCGTCAACGATTGCCAGACGCGGAGTCGTGTTATCGAGTTCCACGCCCATGATGGCGAGTTCGACCCGTTGATTGGGTGTATATGTTTGTCCCAGTGGCGAATAACTCTCCGGTATGACATTGCCATTGTCATCAAACCGTGTGCCCGCATTGGTATTGACCCCTAATCCGTTGAGACTCTCGGCAACAGGATCAGAATTTTGAGCGAGAGTTGAGGGTGAAAAGCTGAAAAAGCTAAGAAGCATCCATAAGACCAAAAAATGTCGATATTGTGAGGGCAACAATTTGAGACTCCAGCATAGTTAATAACGTCACATGAGATTGTAGCAGAGTATCATGGTAGAACAACAGGATAACGTGGTCGCGCTGAATGATAGCCCTCATCCCCCAGCCCCTTCTCCCGAACGCTAGCGCTAGGAGATGGGGCGACAAGCGCGTGTGTCGTCCCTCTCCTAGCCACATTGTGGCGGTCGGGAGCGGGATTTAGGGTGAGAGCTGGGTTCGCCAACAGTCTCACTTTAGATGGCTTCCACGCCGCACCACTTAGCGGCGATGCTTTAGCTGGCGGCGGAAAAAGCGGCGATCAGGAAGCCGAAAGCGGTTCAATACCTTCGTCAACGGCATCTTTAGCCCCTTGAGTGGGCTTGCGATTTTGCTAGCCAATGGCTGAAGTCGCTGGTGCAGGGCTTTAGCACGGTGTCCATGTCAGGTCAGTATCATACTGATGTGTCACGTTGCCGGCATCATCCAGCGCGAACAAGTAAAGCCAATCATTATCCACGAGCTGGCGGACTGTCTCATGCTTGGCGATGATGTCATTCATCGCGTCAAGCGGCGCTTCGATCATCACATTGAGGCGCAACGGTTCATGAATGTAGGTCTCGCCATCGTGGACAGATTGCCACGGTAAGCCCACGCGCAAATCACCGCCATTGCCTTCAAGCACGCCGAGCGTCCCGACGACGTTGTGAAGCACCTTATTGCCACTGCCGAAAACGTCATTATCGACCGTCGAGGCGTAGTATTGCAGGTTAATCCAGCTAGCGACGACCATCGGTGCCGTCATGATGAGTTCCAAGACGCTGAAGTCCTCGTCCTGTTGCCAGTCATACGAATGCAGGAAAGACCGTCCATCCAGATCAATGCCAGTCGTGCGCGTGCGGGGCGCAACGATAAACGCCGCACAACCGGCAAGCCCCCACTCAGGACGCACCTGTGACCAATCCTTACTGCGGTGCATGATCGCCTGATTGACATCTGCGCTGGCTTGAATATTGAGCAAGGATGCCCGTTCAGCCCGCGCGAACTGACCCGCCTCCCGTAATTGCTCGTCCAGTTGTGCGATATCCTCGGCATGGCTTGCAGGGATACGATGCCGATTGAAGAGTGTCACCTCATCAATGGTGGTATCATGCTGTGCCGCGACGAATATTGTATCCTCAGGGATGATGATGCCACGCTGTGCTAGACCTTGCCGCACGCCCGGATCATTGAGTACCTGTGCGGCGACCCGTGCGTTTGCTTCGCCTGTATGCCCGCCACAAGCGCCACAATCTAAGCCCGTTGCATAAGGATTGTTGACGGTCGTTGACCCGTGCCCCGCCAGCAGAACAATCCGCGCAAAGTTATCGGTCAAAGACATCGCTTTGAGAACGCCTTCGGCAACGTCGAGACGTTGGGCAGGGGTCATGCCGACAGCGCGCTCGCCCAGCTGATCGTGTTCGATTGTCGGCGTGAGTTGTGTATAGGTTTTATTCTCGAGACCGAATTTAGCGGTCTGCGGCACGGGACGACTGTAGCCGAGTGTGTCGAGAACGAGATTTTTCAGATAAGCCAACCCCACCGGGCCTACAAAGCCGAAGCACGATACCGCCCCGAACTTGAACATACGCCACGCTTTTGTCACCCGTTGTTGTATTGTCCGTTGCTCAACGATGTCTGACACTTCAGCATCAGATGCGCCATCAATCGTCTCTTTGATGGTGAATTGCGGTGTCAAGAGCGCCGGACATTGCGCGCCGCCATGCGTATCGCCCAAGCGTACATATTCGATCGGGAAGCCGAAGAACCCCGCAAAACCGATGGTATCAATATCATCAGCGACGCTTTCTAAAGCCCGCCGGAACACTTCCGAGCGCACATCAATACAAAATGCCGCCTGTACGCGCTTGCGGGTGTCATCGGTGGCTTGCGCGGATGTCTTGAGTTTGGCAAATAACTGGCGTTGATAAGCATTCTCAAATGCTTTTTGCAGGAGCAAATCACCCGTGAGCATCCGTTGTTCTTGTGTGTGCAGGGCTTCGCGTGCTAGCTCATCTTTCTTCGTCTGCCAGATTGCGTCAATCCCTTGCTGGTTGAATGCGTTCAACAAAGCAACGTCCCACGCGAGGCGAATCGCCAGCAACTCGGTGAGTGTATCGTCTGTATTCTCGCGCAATTCAGCTTCCCATAATTGCCAGCGCGCGTAACTCGCCCACCCGTGGATCGTCAGAAGCGTGCGATGCAGATAGGTCTCCAGTCGATTTGTCGGAATATCCAGTTGATCCAGCGCGGTTTCGATCGTTTCCATAGCTGACTCTGGTAGGGCGGCGATACTCTGTCGAAAGCCTGAAATACCCTGAACGTCTGGCGTGCGATCGATGCTGGCTTCTGCGCGCCACGCGGCATACGGCGATAAATCCTTGAAGGGCGAATGCCAGTACGACTGACCTTTGTCGAAGTACGCGCCAGCCCAGCTAGAAATCGACTCGACGATCACTGCTTGCCAGTCATAACCGGTGGCTTCTTGAGCGGCATCGGCGACAGTCGGTATGATGTCGTATACTGGCACGGACGTATCTTCGGCAAATGCTTTGAGTTCTGCAACGGTCTGCGGTGCGCCAGCGACGATCTCGGTGCTTGCTAATGCCATCTCGATATCGCTATCGGTGATGCGCCCGCTTGCAATCGCCTGGGCATAAAATGAACGGGGCGCAGTGCTACTCGCGCCAATCTGACGGGCGAGCCTTTGTGCCGCCTGTTCAAATTTTTGCTCGGATAAACCGAGATATGGATTTACCGCGACAAAGTTACGCAATGACCACAAGGGGGCGATCCGTCGTCCGGCATGGTCGATTGCCGCTTGTATAACTGCGGCGGTCGATTTTTCGGGTGTTTGCACCAGTTGCTCAGCGTCATGCGCTTGCCCGGAAGCGTGAATAGCCATGATAGTATCCTCCATGAGATAGATAAGTTGTGGTTAACGATAGGCACGAATGAAGCGATCGTAGAGGGCATTGGCATAGAAGCCGTTCTTCAGGTGTACGTAGAACGCTCGCCACGCGGGACGGTGTACTAAGGTCGGTAACAGGGCACTGAGCAGAGTCACCGCGCCGAAGGCAAGTACGGCGATCACCATCGCGATCAGCGTAGGTGTATCAGGCTGTGGGAAGACCGCGACCACGTCGCCCAATAAAGCCTTTGCGCTGAGTTCAAGCGCGAAGAACGCCAGCGTCACCGCGAGGGCTAGTAATGCCGTTCGTCCGATCATCTGCACAGAGGATTTCGCAGTATTGCCCTTCACGAGTAGGTAGGCAACTGCAATCGCAAAAATCATGCCCAGTGCTGTTTCGCCGCGATGCTGGATGATATTCACCCCCAGTAGCGCGGAGATCGCCAGAAAGATACCGAGCGCTACCGCCAGATTGGTCAACAACACCAACGGATGTGGCACATGGTCGAGTTTTTGTGTACCTGTATTTTGTACGTATTCCACAATACTGCCCGATGATAGGAACGCATGTGCTTTATAGAACGAGTGCGCGATCAAGTGCATGATAGCCACGCTGTGCGCGCCAAACCCACATAGCATCAGCATGAAGCCCATGTGTGCGGCGCTCGAATATGCCAGCGCGACTTTGACACTGTTCTGGGTAATCATAGCCGAGGACGCGAAGATCGCCGTGAAGCCGCCAATCGCAATCAGCATAATCAGCGCCGGTGTCGCGAGAAAGACTAGCTCACCGAAGCGCACAACCAGAAATGTCCCGGCGTTCAACAAGCCAGCGTGCAAAAGTGCCGAGACAGGTGTCGGCGTTTCCATGACTTCTAACAGCCACCCATGAAACGGAAACATCGCTGACTTCAATGCCGCGGCGATGACGATCAGTATCGCTGCGATGCCAACCCCTGACGGAACGATACTTTCTGCTAGCGCCTGACTCACGGCGCTGTGAATCAGACCTAAATCCGTCGTGTTAAACGCCCGTGCGATCAGAAGCGTCGCGATCACCAGGCAAACATCGCTGACACGCGCGACGATGAATTTTTTACGGGCGGCGATAAGCGCTTTGCGCCGTTCAGCATAAAACACCAGCAACTGATGCAAGGCTAAGCTCGTGCCAATCCACGCGAGTACCAGTTGCCACAAATTGCCGGATAGCACTAAAAAAAGAACCGCGCTGAGTGTCGCACATAGGCGACTGAAAAATGCGATCTGGCGTGCATCGCCATCCAGATAATTGCGACTGAACTGGATCAACAGGGTGCCGAGTAAGGTCACTAACCAGCACATAACGATGCTCAAGGCATCTAATCGCAGTGAAATCCCAACATTGCCCCAGCCGATCGTGGGACTCACCATTTGACCTGAGATAAACACAAGCGCGGCAATCCCTAGTGATAATAAGAAAGTGCCGATCGCGACAGCACGCCCGATCTGAAAAATAGTATCAACCGAGCGCGTAAGAATGGGCAAACATGCGACCAGTAACAGCGGCAACGGCATTAGATACCCGATGAGCGCTAGATTGGTTCCTATCACTTCACTCATAAACCAGACTCTCCTCTTGTTTTTTAAATCTGGTCAAGCGTATCATAGGACAATCAATCATAAAAATATATGTATTGTTCAAAATCATTCTTTTTATCAGAACGTTGTACATCTTATGTTAAACTATCACCATTTACGTTACTTCTGGATTGTGGCACATGAGGGCAATCTCACCCGTGCCGCTCGGCGGCATAATATCGCGCAGTCGGCGCTCTCGATGCAGATTAAAGAATTAGAAAACTATCTCGGGCAAGATTTATTTGAGCGCAAAGGTCGCCGCCTTGTTCTGACGGAAGCGGGACGCATCGCGCTTGATTTTGCTGATGCGATCTTCAGCAAAGGCGAGGAACTACTCGGCACGTTAGGCACGCTCGAACGACCGAAACAGCGCCATCTGCGCGTAGGGGCGCTAGCAACGCTATCACGTAATTTCCAGATCGGTTTTTTAGAACCGTTATTACAAGTTGAAGATGTTGAGTTCAGCATTCAATCTGGCACATTAGACGAATTGTTGGAGAGTTTGGAGAATTATGAACTGGACATCATTCTCTCAACCGTCGTGCCCCTGCGCGATGAGAGCACGCGCTGGGTCGCCCATGCGATTGATAATCAACCGGTAAGCCTCATCGGACGACCGAACCCGACTCGTAATCCACGTCCCTTAGAAGCTCTGCTTACAAGCGAAACACTGGTCGTACCCGCCTCACAATCCAGCATCCGCACGGGCTTTGATGCGCTGGTCAATCGTCTGGGCATCGTGCCCCACATCATCGCGCAAGTGGATGATATGGCGATGTTGCGTCTGGTCGCGCGCGCACATACTGGATTGGCGGTTGTCCCGCCGATTGTGGTGAAAGACGAATTAGACAGCGGTGAACTGGTCGAAGTTGCTGAGCTACCGGGCTTAGCAGAAACCTTCTTCGCAATCACACTCGAGCGACGCTTCCCTAATCCCTTGCTCAAGCTCGTATTACCGAGAAATTCATCCGCATCCGTATGATTACATGCTAGGGTAGACGATCTTCAGCCCGCATCGCCTGAATGCTATGCTGGGAGAAGGGGAGACAAGCGCGTTTGAAGTCCTCTCTTAGCGACATTGTGGCGGTTGGGAGAGGGCTGAGTCGTTGCGTGTTAAGGCGCAGGATAAACCGAGCAGGGGATGCCCCCTGCATGAGGTATTGGGTGTTAGTCTTCAACGCGCTCAATTTTGGTTGTGCTTTGTAACACGTCAAATATCTCGATCTTCGGATGACCGTTGAAGGTCTCCGGCGGCAAAGTACCCGAACGTGCATGACCCTCTTTGAACTCGTCCGATTCTGTCCATGCTTTGAAGTGCGCTTCGGATTCCCAGAAGGTCATGACAATGTAAGGATCGCCGTCTTTCTGGGGGCGCAAGAGCTGGAATGAGATGAAACCCGGCATGCCATCGACCAAGTTTGATCGGTTCGCGAACCGTTCTTCAAAGGCTTCGGCATGTTCAGGATTCACAGGAATACGATTACAGGTCACGATCATGATAGTAGCTCCTCTTGTGGTCTAAATTAATTATCGATTATGTGCTGATGTTTAGCGTCAGTCTGCGTAATGCGTCATCATAGCAGGGATGCGCGCATGTGGTCAATCGAAAACGGATAGACATGCCAGCGAGCGATGAGTTTAAGGCACAGGCTTTACCGTCAGTAGATTGGCGAGATCATAGCCGAGAATGCGGTATTCGCGTGCGAGTTGAATCTGTAACGGCCCATGGAAGGGTGCTTTATGGATGAGATAAATCTCGCAATCAGGCTGTAGACCGAGCGCAGATAAATAACTGAGGCGATCGCTCTGCCGTGTGAGAACGCGATTGATTGTATAGCGCTGTTTGACGGTGGCGGTCGTCAGCAAGATTTGCGTTGGCGTATGACCCGGTAAGGGATCAATCCACTCGCCGAAGGGACTCTTGGTCGGACGCTTGGCTAGCTGAAACATGCGCTCCAAAACGGCTTCATTGACCCCGTGGCGTAACTTTTGCGCTTCTGCATAAATCGCATGCCATTGGAAGTCCATCACCTCGAGCAAGAAGCATTCGATGATGGCTTGCTTGCGTAACAACGCACGGGCAATCTGTTCGCCGCTCGCTGTTAAGCCGACGCCGATATAGCGCTCATGCTGGACGAGTTGTGCGTCACGCAGGCGCTCAATCACCCGATTCACAGACGACTGACTGTTGTTGAGGCGTTGGGCGAGATCAGCGGAGGGAATCAGGGTGGGCTGTCCATTGGTTTCGATAACGCTCGCTTGATAAATCTCAGCGATGTAATCTAGTTGTAAGGTACTAATGTCTGTTATATTAATCAGATAAACGCCTCATCTACGTGTGCCAGTGGACACACATCTCATTACGCAGGTGTCTTAATGAGGATTGCATAAAATAGGCTGAAATTCCACAAAGCGCGTTAACATCAGGGTATGTCTGTAGGGGTAAGCGATATTTCACGCATGAAAAAGCAAACCTAACCTGTTGTCAGATTTGATTTAGTGCGTGTTAATTCTCAAGCGAAGTGGGTGCGACTGACGCGCACATACGCACCAGCCCACTATTGCATCAGCGGATAATCTACCGTGGTTACAGGATGCGGCGCTCGATCCCATCAAGCTCACACAAGTCTACTCGATGGCATTCCAACTAAAGATGCCGTCAGTGAGCGTTTCTCCGGTCTATGGAGTCAGAATCTGCAAACGTTTTACAATCAAGGGGTAACGGGCGAACAGATCGCCGACGAACTAGACAAACGTCCGAACGTCGCTGAGGTGATTTTGATGCGTGATACCCCCTTGAAGCGCCTGCATCGGCAACAGATCATGCTCTTACAATCATGGCGACACGAGCCGAATGATGTGATGCCTCTGGTCTAACGCACGTCGGCACACCTCCGAGTGTCGTCGCATGTATTAGATACAATCAGGCGGGAGCTGGAACGAAAAACGCCCCCCAGATTGTATCTGAGGGGCGCAGGATCACGTAGATCTCACTTAGGCGGATTATCGCCGACGGCGCACGACCACAGCCGAGCCAGCCAGTGCGAAACCTGCCAGCAGTAAGCCGATGAGCGGCATACGCCAGGGTGGGGTCTCGCCTGTGCGCGGCAGTTCAGCCACGTTCGAGCCGGTTGCACATTCTTCGGCGCTCGTTGCAGAGACGACACAAGCCGTGTTGGTGACGATTTCGCCATCCAGCGTGGTTGTGAAGATACTGAACTGCACCGATTGCCCGGGGGCGAGCGTCGCATAGGTGACGGTCACCGTCTGTCCGGTCACATCGACCGATGCGCCGGGGGCTTGTACGTTGTTGATCTGGAGACGCGAGTCGATCACATCGGTGACGACCACATTCTGACCGGTGACGCCACTCGGATTGCTGACGGTCACCACCCATTCCAGTGATTCGCCTTGTGCGCCAACCTGACCGGGCACGAGGAAGCCGAGCTTGCTGATCGCCGGATCGAAGACATCGATGCCGCCTTCGCTTCCTTCACCGCCAGCATCGCCGCCTTCACCACCACCGCCGCCGCCAGTTCTGGGCGGTTCCGGTAGGATATAGAGGCTCTCGGCAAATTCGAGCGTTACCGCAGGTTCTAGGGCGAGCGCAACTTCGACTGTATTCAAGATTTGTGTGCCGGGTGTCATCGCGGGATCAATCTGCATCACGACATCCATGCTGACACTTGCACCGTCGGCAATTGTCGCCGGCACGACACATTCAAGCACATTACCGGTGACTGTCGAGGGTGTGGGGCAGGTATCGCTGACGTGCGTCAGGCCTGCTGGCATTTGATCGATCAAGACATGATCGCTGGTCAGATCGCCGGGGCCGTTGTTCGTCATCGTGATGGTGTAAGTCACCTCATCACCAGCGACGGCATCAGTCGTGTTGAGCGTTTTATCCAAGGTGATGCTCGGCGCATTGAAGAAGACCAATTCACCACGCGTTTCTGGGCGTGCATTGTGATGGTGCAAGAGCAACATCGGGGCGGCGGCGGGCGGCACAACACTGAAGTCATAATCCACCGGCAAATCAAACGGATCGATGTCGAACCATGTTGGCACACCAGTGAAGGGGCCGCCATTAGTGCCACTAGCATCGTTGAAGTTGAAGACTTCATCGGTTGTCACGTCGTAAACGAAAGTCGGGCTATAGTCGAAGTAGCCATTCAGATCCACAAGTGTCCCGAAGTCAAAGCTAAAATCGGTGTTGGTATCGCTCAACCCGAGCCAAGTTGCCAGAATCGGTACCATGACCACGTTATTGTTGAACGGATACATATCGGTAGTCGCTTGGAAACCGTTATTGAAGCTAGCTGTACTGGCAAAACTACCGCTATCATACAGCAAGTTTAAGGGGGTATCAGTGAAATCCAAACCGAAAAGCGCCGCGCCATCCCAGTTGAAGACGTTAATCTGGAATGAACCGTCTTCTTCTGGATCGAAGTACATGTCATACAGCACGTCGTAGGGCTGATGCGTGCTCCATTCGCCATAGGTGGTGAAGCCGATGTAAATCGTCGTGTTGCTGATTGCTGTCGCGACATCGCCACCCGCGATTACCAACTGTGCCTGATAGTCCGATGTGATGCCAATATGCTGGATGTCCCCGCGATCAAGGGTAGCATCGGTGAAAGCATCGTTGGGCAGGGTCACCAGTGCGTTGAAGCCACTGACCCGCGAGACAACGCTGAATTGATCGGGAGTCAATGTTCCGCTGGTATCAACACCAGCGCCTTCAATATCAACTGAGGTTGAGCCAATCGTACCGGGAGCAGAAGGATTCGTCACGACTGAGCGTTCACTCGCCGGACGCGGCATCGCATGCACCGGCACGCGCAAATCAGCGCCGTTACCGATGAAGGTCACATAGCCCGATTCTTCACGATGCCAGTTACGCGGCAAAGTTCCGAAGCCCGTTGCCTGCGTTGCACTCATCGTCGGATCTACCAGACTGTTTTCGTCCATTTGCGCCGGATCGTATGTGAGGGTCACGGTGACTTCGGCAGTTTCGCCCGGTTGCAGGCTGATGCGTGCCGGTGACACGCTGACCGTCGCGCCATTCATATCAAGGTAGGACGTGTAAATCGCATTATATGTCAGACGAATGGAGCTTGTGTTCTCGACTGTGATATTTTGCGAAACCGTGCCCGGATTGATGGCGTTGATCACACCGAAGGATACGCTCACACCTTCAGGATTGGTACTGCTATAAGCCAATGCCCGATGTTGTAGCGCGTTAAGAATATCCACACGACCTGCACCAATGCGCGGCGGTGCGAAGTTGTCGCCCGTCTGGTTATTGCCCGTCCACAGATCGTTCGTCGCTGTGTTCATGATGAGCGATTTGATCTGTTGAGGGGTGTATGACGGATAAGCCTGATGCAGAACAGCCGCCACACCAGCAACGTGCGGTGCCGCCATCGACGTACCGCCGAGGAAAACACCCTCTGTCCCCGTGCCCGAGGCAGCAGAGAAGATCAAATCGCCCGGCGCGGCAACATCCGGCTTGAGTTGCACGTTACCACCCGCCGCGATCACCGGCCCACGCGAGGTGAAGCTCGATACCGTGTCGGCAAGGCTGATGTTGAGGCTGGATGTCAGCGTTCCGTCGAACGTAACTTCATAATCACCCGGAGATGTGTATAGGTAGTCGGCACTCGCTTGTACTGACACACAAGGAAGCGATGATGTGACGACTACGCCCCCACTATTGAAACCACAACTCAGCAGGATGAAAGGCGCATCAGCCGGATCTGTCGTAATCACGACTAACCCGTCAACGTTGCCATTGTTGACAGCGTTCGTCATGCGCGTGACCGAACCACAGGTGCCATCATCCCAGCGGATAACCGCCGCTTCGTCTGCACCAGGCGTGAAGCCTGTATAATCGCTGGGGGTACAACCACCCGTACCACCGACTGGAATCAGGCTCATCGGGCCGATTGGCGGGATTGCCGGATTACCATTCACCGAAGCCGATGCCGGTTCTGTGGTGGTGTTTCCGTTTGCGAGTTCGGTAACCGCAAGACCTTGATAGGTCACATCCGAGACACTAGAAGCCACGGCAATGTTGCTATTAGCGATGTTGGGATCGCCATTGACGAAATAAGCATCGCCGGAGTTACCCGCAGAGCCAACCATGATGACACCTGCATCGGTAGCACGCTCGAAGGCTAGCACAAGCGGTTCAAGCGGTGTACCGTATGGGCCACCGTAGGAGTTATTCACGACATCGAGCGCGTTCGGGATGACGTAATTGTCAATCGCGCTAATCGCGCCAGCAAAAGATACCGAGGGCGTGCAATCGCCGATCTTCAGGGCGTGCAAGCGTGCTTCTGGCGCAACGCCAGGGCCGACGCGCAAGTTGTCGAAGTCAGTCGTTGCGTTGTAAGGGCCGGTATAGGTCGTGCCGTCCGCGTTCACACCAGCACCGCCTGCTGTGCCGGCAACGTGTGTCCCGTGACCATTACAGTCCCACGGATCAGGGTCAAAGACGAGCGGCGCACCGGCAACCCAGCCATCACCCACGTAGTCTTCACCGCTGACGACTTTACTGTTGAACTCTGAGCCATCGAGCGTCGTGGTATCAGCCGAGCCGTAACCCGTACCGGGCCCAGCGAAGTTCGTGTGCAGGTAGTCGATACCAGAATCGATAATACCGATGTCGATGCCATCCCCCGTGAAGCCGGTCGCGCGTTCCCACGCCGCAACCGCGCCAATGAAGGGCACGCTACTAGCATTATCGAGTGTGCCATATTGATCGAGCGTGACCGACTGCACCTGTGGCAAGCCTTCAATGCGCGAGATGTCCGCCGCATTAACGTTAATAATCGCGCCGTTTAGGACGTGGCTCAGTTGGGTCACGACGGTCGCGTTACTCACGTTTTGGATTGCGCTGATAGCGCTCGCTTGCTCACTGCGGATGGTCGCCGCTGTGTTGTTGACGGCATCTTGTTCGCTCGTGTTGTTGGGTAAGTCGGTGGGACCCACACGTTCGACAGCGGATGTATCATTGAACAACACGATCGCAGTCACCATGCCGGATGTCGGCGCTGTGCGCGGACGACCGAGAGCGGGGGATGCGGGTGCGAAGTTCACACCACCATTGACATAAGGCTGAAAATCTTCATCCAGATTATAACGATAAGCATCCGGATTCAGGCTGTCACGCGCCGCGGCGATCTGGCTCAATTGATCCTGATCGATCGGCTCGGATGTCTCAAGAACGGTAACACCCGTTCCCGGTACACGTTGTGCGGCGGCACTATCTTGTGCATCGACACCATAATCAACGGAGATGAAGAACACCGTCGAAAAGATGAGGGCACTCAATAACCAGCGCAACTTGCTCTTATTTATCATACGCTTCCTAACTTTCTTGGACTCTAATCTCGAATATAATAGGTTTAGATGATACGGTCATACTGTTCTATTGTTGTCCCGTCATCCTTTCTCCGACAAGTTGACAAAGATCACCTCGCTTCTGCCGTCACAACCGGATAACCGGGATTGTTACTGGGTCGCGGTGTGATATTTGATGGTGAAAAAGGCGTTGCTTCGAGTGATTGTCTTGGCGGTGTCACGCGCCGCACGGCTTGTACGTTCGCCAAGGTTTGCACACGGGCAAGACTTTCCTCCTGGATTTGCACGGTGATTGTATTACGCGCATCACTCGATCGCGCGATAAGACGCGCGTTGATTGGCGCTAAGCTCAACCGTTGGACGGTTGAAAACTGCTCAAGCGCAATCTGTGCGCGTTGCCGCCAAGCGACGAAAGCGACGACGGTCGCGGGCAATTGTTGCGCGCGCGCTGTAGTCATTGCTGATTGTACAGAAGGATTCTGCAACGTGATTTCGATTGTCAATGCACTTGCCGTTCCCTGTGTTGTCGGCTGTGACTGGGGGTTCGTATTCCCGATTGTCGCACCAACGGGCGTTGTCCGGGCGGGTGGCATCATGGTTGCCGCGCCGCCGGGGCGCTGGGCAATCCCACTGTGATACACAGGTGCCAACAAAACGAACATCAGCGCGGGTAGAGACAATAACTTAACAGCAGCAATGATAAAACGCATTGTCACCCTTTCTTAATCGAAGAGAGATGGTGACCATAAAATTTTTACAGTGTCCAAGAGTTTACTAAATCATAAACCGATATTAAAGGTACTGATAGGCATCTGCGCCGTATGCTTCGGATTTGTCACACTCTCTACAACAATGTGCTAGGCAATCTGCACATAATGGCAGGTTTTTCAACTCCCTGATGATTTGCCTACGATTACAATTCGCTATTGTAACCAATAAAGTGTCATTTCGTCAAAAATGGTCTATCGATTGGTGCTAAACAGACCAGACGGGGGCTACAGGGCTAATCTTGCGCTGGTATCTGCTAAAAATGGGGCGAACGGATAATGCCAATGGCGATGATCGGGCTAGATTCAAGGTGTGGGCGTGTTGGATAATGATTGTATGATCGAATACATTCTTTCATGAGGACACATACATGCCATTATACGTACAGACACTTTTAGCCACGTTGCCTATTTTGCTGGCGGCTAGTTTGCTGGTTGGCTGCCAATGGCCTTGCCCGCCGCCGTGCTAATTCTGGTCGTCATTAGCTCCCAGTCCGAATTTACCCCAATTGTTGTCAGGTGGAATTTATCTGATGCCAGTCGTCTTTGAGCGCATCATTGGTTGCCTGAAGATCGAAGGCATCAGCATCCCAGTAATTACCAATACGATGTTGCCACTTACGCGAGACACGTCCCTTGCGTGCCTTGCGTGAGCGTAGAAATTCATCATAAAGCCACGGGCCGCCACTATCTTCTGGTGGACAAGCGCGATTTCCAGCGATACAAAGTGGTTCGGACACCTCTCGCACTAAGAATTTCTCCAATGTGAGGATATGCTCCCAACGATCCCCGAAATCATATTCATAGAAGAGTTGGTAGCCGACCTCAGCGAGATACGCATCAATGGTTTCATCTGAATAGTGATCTTCGCCCGCCATCGGTTGTGTTGTAAAGCCTTTCCAACCGACATCAAAGCGATAGAGATGGTAGTTCTCCCAGCCCATCACAATTTGGACAATGTCATGGAGCGTGTGAAAGGAAATGCCAGCCGGCACTTTGAAACGTCGCCAGATTTGGGGTCGAATGCCCTGCAAAACGATTTTGAAGACATAACCCCCATGTTCGAGTTGGGGTTTGGAGACTGTATCGACTTCATCCAATGGATCATGTACCTCCATTTCAAGTTGCCACTCGGCTGGAACAGATAGGACTTCCCATAAGGATTTAAGCCATGTTGTGCCATAGGCATCATCAGGTTTTCGTTGTTGGGCATCCAGCGTGCCGATGTAGCCGAGTGTAATATCCTGTCCTTCATGCCCCATATTTTGCTGAATCGCTGTCAGATCTGTTCCCGTGAGGTAAAGCTGTCGGGCATAGGTGCGACGCAAATCGTGTGGTGTGACGGTTCGCAGTTCGCCATCAATCGAAATCGGATAACCTTGCAGTGTATATTCGAGTGAGCGTTCTGAGAGGCGAATGTGCTTGCCTTCCTTACTAAAGTAGAAGTTATCGCCTTTTCGCATTCCTACAAAAACCGCACCCGACGAAATCCCTGCACGGTCAAGCCATTGCTGGGTGAGGGTTAGTCCCCAATCCTGTGCGCCATAGGGGATGAGGCGCTGTTTTGAGCCTTTGCCGGACTTCACACGCAATGCGAGTGTACTACCAAACATCACCTGTAAATCGTCCACATCCAGCGCTAGTAATTCCGCGGCACGGACACCGGTGCAAAGCATGAGCGCCATCATCGCTGTGTCGCGTAGACCTTTGAGGGTATCGACACCGGGTGTCAGAACGAGTGTGGCAACTTGGGATGGCGTTAACCAGAGATGATCTATGTCACTTTCATCTTGAATGTCAACGACAGTCACTGGGGCATTATTGGCATCAATGTCATTTTTCAAGCGTGTCTCGAATTCTGTCATCAAAGCCAATTGCCGTTCAGGAGATAAGTCAGACGGCATCAGACCATAGAGCCATTGGCGAACCTCGTTCGAGCGGAGCAGCTGTCGATAGGCTGAGCGTACAGTTGAAAGATAGGCTCGAACCGTTGTCGCTTGAAGTTGATCGTGCTGAAGCAAGTGATCACGCCATTGTTCGAGTGCTGGTTGATACCAGAAATAGCCCGATGCCTGTTGCCAA
>DAOTTV010000070.1:0-79747 GCA_034437755.1 Anaerolineae bacterium
TGATGCTCGCGCTCAGTCGTCGTCTGGTTCACACGCATAATATTCTGCAAAAGGGCTACTGGTTGCTGGATCGCAAACGGCAAGCAGGTACCCAACTACACGCCAAGACGCTGGGGATCATCGGTCTGGGGCGCGTCGGGGGGATTGTCGCCCATCGCTGTCTCGCCTTCGGCATGACGGTGTTGGCGTTTGATCCTTACGTCAACGATGAGACGGTCGATAATCGGGTGCAATTGGTGGGCTTGGATGAATTGCTACGGCAGAGCGATTACGTCAGCATCCATGTGCCCTTGACGCGTGAGACCACCGATATGCTCTCGGCAGAGGCAATCGCCCGTATGAAGCGGGGCGCACGCCTCATCAACACCGCACACGGGCTGATTATCGACGAACACGCCCTCGCGGAGGCGATCAAATCGGGCGCGATGGGTGGCGCGGCGATCGACGTATTCAACGAAGAACCGCCTTATAACAGCCCGCTCATCGGCTTGGATAACGTCGTCCACACGCCGCATATCGGCGATAACACGGTCGAAGCGATGCAAGATTTATCGATGCGCGTGGTGGAGCAAGTGGTCGATGCCCTGCGCGATCAAGATTATCGCAACGTGATTAACATGCCGTTGATGCCGGGCGTGGATTATGAGAGCGTGCGCCCCTATATCGTCCTTGCCGAGCGCATGGGACGCATCCTGCATACGCTCTCGCGGGCATCGGTGCGGCGGGTCGCGGTCGAAGTGCGCGGCGACGATATGAACGGTCTCATCAAGCCGATCACGGTCGGTGCGCTCAAAGGCTTACTGCAACCGATTCTGGGCGATAGTGTGAGTACCGTCAACGCGCCCCTGCTCGCCCATGAACGCGGTTGGCAGGTCACACAGGCGAAGGGCTTGCGCGATGCCGGCTATACGAATATCGTCAACGTGCGTGTGACGCTGGAAGATGCCGAGGAAATCACGATCACCGGTACGCTTCTCGATCGGCTTGATCCCTATGTGGTGCAGATCAATCAATATCGGCTGAACTTCGTACCTGAGGGACACATGCTGATTATGGGCAGTCACGATCAACCGGGTGTGATTGGGCGTGTGGGGACGATGCTGAGCGAACACGGCGTGAACATCGCGAGCTGGCACACGGGCCGCAGTGAACCGGGCGGTAACACGCTGACAGTTCTCACGTTGGATGAGCCGATGCCTGCCAACGTCTTTGCTGAGTTCGAGGCGCTGGATTTCGTGCGCCATGCTCATCAGACACACGTCTAAGGCCTGTCACCCTCTCCGCCTAGCCCGATGCGTTACCCATAAGTGTCAATCGCCACTTTTTACGCCGCAAGCTGAAGCATGGCAGCTACTTTGTGTGGCGGGGAAGCCATCTGAAGTGGCTCTGACCCCGCCGGATAGGTTTTTCAGCCCCTTTAATGGGCTTACGATCTTGCTAGACAGAGACTTTAGTCTCTGGTGAAAGGCAATTTTATACCGTAATCGTATTCAGTATCCCTCAAACTACAAGTTCTCGAAGATGCCAGCGGCACCCATACCACCACCGATGCACATCGTCACCATACCGTACTTGCTAGCGCGGCGTTTCATCTCGTTGACCAATTGCACCGTCAGCTTGCTCCCCGTGCAACCTAGCGGATGACCGAGCGCGATCGCGCCGCCGTTGACGTTGACTTTTTCGGGATCGAGTTCTAGTTCGCGCATCACAGCGAGCGATTGCGACGCGAAGGCTTCGTTGAGTTCGATGATGTCGATATCGTCGAGGCTCATGCCGGTGCGTTCCAGCACTTTCGGGATCGCCTTGATCGGGCCGACACCCATAATCTCTGGACGGACACCGGCGACCGCGAAGCCGACGAAACGCGCCAGCGGCGTTAAACCGAGTGCTTCCGCCTTCTGCCGTGACATGATAATCACGCCGGCCGCGCCATCACTCAAGGGGCTGGAGTTCCCCGCGGTGACCGAGCCATCCGCCTTGAAGACCGGCTTTAGATTGCCGAGTACATCCGGTGTCGTGCCGCGCCGCAGATGCTCATCTTCTGCCAGCACCATCTTGACCGTCGTCGGCATCCCATCCGCACCGATGACCGTCTCTTCCCATTCAAACGGCACGATTTCCTCTGCGAAGTATCCCGCAGCGACCGCTTGCGCGGCTTTCTCGTGGCTCTTAGCGGCGAATTCGTCCATATCTTCGCGGCTGACGCTAAATTCTGAGGCGACGCGCTCGGCAGTCAAGCCCATGCTCATGTATACGTTAGGGTCATGCTCAGCCATATGCGGGTTGGGGCTCAGATGGTGACCGGTCATCGGCACCGACGACATCGACTCCGCGCCGCCCGCGATGATCACATCTGCTTCGCCGACGCGGATGCTATTCGCCGCCATAGCGATCGTCTGTAAGCCGCTTGAGCAAAAGCGATTGACGGTTTGTCCGGGAATATCGACCGGCAGACCGGCGCGCAGGGCGATCACACGGGCGAAGTTCATGCCTTGCGAGCCTTCCGGCATCGCGCACCCGACGACCACATCATCAATTTGCGACGGGTCGAGCTTACCGTCGGTCTTATCCATCAAGTCTTTGATGACAGTCGCCATCATATCATCGGAACGCGCGTTTTTGGTCTTGCCGCGTACCGCTTTGCCCACGGCGGTGCGGCTCGCGGCGACGATTACTGCTTCGTTCATCTCAGCCATTGTTGTCATAACCTCTCTGCAATAGTTGTCTCTTTAAGTCTGATGAATCAAGATTGCGCTTATCTTACGTATGGGGACGGTCACGCGCCGCCCCCCGTTTGACCCTGTGCCGTTCAGTTGCGTAAGGGCTTGTTGTTATTCAGCATGTGCATCATGCGCTCTTGCGATTTTGGCTCCAGGAATAACTCAGCGAAGGCTTCACGCTCTAGCGCGTAGAACACTTCCTCGCTGAGCCATTGCGGTTGCGCCAGTGCGCCGCCCGTCAGGATTTTGGCGAGCTTCTGCGCGATCACGCCATCGTGTTCGGTGGCATAGCCCGCCTCGCGGAAACCAGCCAGCCCGACCATCAGCGCCGAATAAATGTCGCGTCCGGCGGCGTAGATCGCTTGCGCCTGCGGTTGCTGGTACGACTTCGACAAGCCGAGCGCGACCTGCTTGGCTTCGCCCAGTAAGTGCGAGCGATTCATGACGATCTTATCGCTATCACGCAGGAAGCCCATCTCGCGCGCTTGCATCGCGCTCTCAGCGACTTGCGCGGTGGCGATGTTCCCAAAGATTTTTTGTGCTGGGGCGAGCAGATCATCACTGCCAGATGCCGCCACCGGATTCACGTTGCGCCGCACCAGTTCAGCACAGCCACCGCCCGCCGGCACAAGACCGACACCGACTTCGACCAGACCGATGTATAGCTCGGCATGAGCGACGATTGCGGTACTCGCCAGCGCCATCTCAGCGCCACCCCCCAGCGCCATGTTGAAGGGCGCGGTGACGACCGGTTTAGGCGCATAGCGCAGGTCGCGCGTCAGGTGTTGCAGGCGCTTGATGTAGTCTTTCAGCCCGTCGATGCCCGTTTCCTGAATACCCATCATCACTTCTTGCAAGTTCGCGCCGATCGACCAGCGACTGCCATCGTTACCGATGACTAGCGCCGCCCATTGCTCGTCTTCCAGCAGTTCCAGCGCTTTATAACCAGCCTCGATGAAGCTCTGCGTGATCGTGTTTTGTTTGGTTGCAAATTCCCACAGCAGAACGCCATCGCCCATATCGTACAGGTTACCGCCGTCGTTCTGCCACACCAGCTTATCTTCGGCTTTCAGGTCGGCGATTTTGATGATGCGCGGGTCTTTTTCTAGCGGTAGATAATCGCCATCTTGCGGGCTGTAGTAGCCGATGATCTGATCGTTGTCGTTGCGCTGGTAGAAGGTCGTGTGGCCCTTATCCAGCATCTGCTTGACCCACTCCGCCACCGGATAACCCGCCTCTTCAAACGCGGTGACAGTTTCGGCAACGCCGATCGCATCCCAGATTTCAAAAGGCCCCATCTCATGGTTGAAGCCCCACTTCTGTGCGTTATCGACGTTGACAATCGTCTCGGTGATTTCTGGCACGCGGTTAGACGCATACGCCAGATAGAACGCGTGATGATGCCACAGGAATTCGGCGGCCCGGTCATCTTCGTTGATGAGCAGACGAATCCGTTCGCCCGTCGGCTTGACTTTGCGATGCTTGCTGACGCTATCGAACTTGACATCGGACGGCGGCTCGTACTCGCGGCTTTGCAAGTTCAGCGCCCACAGTTCCTTGTTGCCGTTCTCGCGGCGCATCTGGTAGAAGCCACCGCCCGTCTTACGCCCCAGCAGGTCGTTTTCCAGCATATAATCGCTGAGTTCCGTCGCCGCCGGATGATTGAGAACTTCGCGCGCGGGGTCATCGGGGATTGCCGGATACAGGTTGCGCGCAACGTGTACCGCCACGTCGAAGCCGACAAGATCATTCAGGTTGAAGGTGGCGGTCTTAGGGCGACCGATGAGCGGGCCAGTGATCGCATCGACTTCTTCAACGGTGAAATCGTTGTCCAGCGCGTAGTTGATCGCCTGCATACCGGTCATCGACATGAAGCGATTGCCGATGAAGTTCGGCGTATCCTTGCACAGCACCACGCCCTTGCCTAGCGTGCGCGTGCCATATTCCTGCATGAAATCGATCAGCGCGGGGTCGGTATTGGTATGCGGGATGACTTCGAGCAGGTGCAGGTGGCGCGGCGGGTTGAAGAAGTGCGTCCCCAGAAAGCGACGAGTAAAATCTTCGTCGAGGTCTTCGGCAATATCGTGGATCGGCAAACCCGATGTATTGGTGCTGACGATCGTCTGCGGCCCGATGCACTCGGCTAGCTTCGCCATCAGGTTCTTTTTGATGTCCAGATTCTCGACGATGACTTCGATCACCCAATCGGCATCTTCGAGGCGGTGCAGGTCGTCATCGATATTGCCGGCACTAATGCGGTCAAGATCGGCTTTGGCGAAGACTTGCGGCGGGCGCGACTTCGGCAGAGCTTTCAAATTCTTGAGGACGATCGCGTTGCGGTCTTTGGCGGGGTCGCCGGGTTGCGTGCCTTTCGCTGGAATATCCAGTAACATCACGTCAACGCCCACGCCAGCGAGTAACGCGGCAATCCCACTGCCCATCGTACCTGATCCAATGACAGCGGCTTTCTTAATCTCATATCCCATGTGTGTGCTTGTCCTTTCTTCAAATCATCTATCAATAAATTTAGCTCAAAGATGTTCTGCCTAATCGTATTGAAGGCGTTCAAACGTTGTCGCCTACGTGTCTGTGTGGGATTAGGCCGCACAAGTCCGTCATGCGGTGATTCACCATGGCAATTCCGCGCCTTTGTAGTCGTAGAACTTGCCCGAATCAGCGGCTGACAGGCGGTTCGCTAGCGCAACCAGACCTTGCGCCGACTCTATCGGCGTGACCGGCGCGCTCATCCCGCCCATGTCGGTGGCGACATGCCCCGGATGGGTCGTCACGACGGTGATGCCCTCGGTTTGTAGGATGTTCGCCAGCACTTTTGCGCTCATGTTCATCGCGGCTTTGCTCATGCGATAAGCAAGGCCACTCGTCCCCGCACGGGCAATCGACCCCATCTGCGATGATACGTTGAGTACACGCGGATTTGTGCCCTGCTGTAACAGATCGACCAGTGCTTGTGTCAGCATCAAGGGGCCGACGCTATTCGTCGTGATGACCTGCGCGACCGCCGTCTGTTCCAGCGTGCCGAATTGCCGCGATCGCGCTTCATCAGGGAAGATACCCGCGTTGTTGAACAACACATCCAAGCCGTTCGTCTGCGCCTGTAGCGTTTGGGCGAGGCGCGCGATCGAGTCGGGATCATCGAGATCGAGCGGTAAGATGGTGATCGGATTGCTCTCCGCGAGTTGCTGGAGGTCTGCGGCGTTGGATGGCGTGCGCGCCGTCGCGAAAATCTGCACGTCGCCCTGTTCGAGATAGGTTTTGACCAGTGCTAAGCCGATGCCGCGATTGCTACCTGTGATTAAAATCCGTTGCATGGTTTATCCTCAAATCCTGCGGTCACGATACATGGAGCGTTGCCAGTGGCAATCAGGGCTTTAAGCTGGGCAGGAAGGTCTCGACCACTTGCTGGGAGATTTCGTTCCCTGTCAAGCGTCCGCCCGCACGATACCACACACCAACCCAGTTATTCGACCCGAGCAAGAGCTTGGTGAAGATTGGCACATCGACCGCCCGAAACTCGCTCGCCGCGATTCCGGCTTGAATCACCTGTTGGAACAAGTCCTCGAAGTAGTCGCGCTTCTGGAAGAAGGCGTTACGCCGTTCGACGAATTCGCCCTGATTGCCATTGCCCCGCCCCGCCGTGCTGACGTTCATCAGCGATCGAATCTCAAAGACCATCGCCGCCCCAACAGCGGGATTTTCAGTCACATTGTGGACATGGGCATGGATCATACGGGCGAGTTTATCGGCGGCGTTGACGCTCTCGGACTGGACGATAGGTTCAATCTGGTCGATGACCATCGCCAAGCCACGCTCTAAGACGGCGAGCAAGAGGAAGTCTTTGTTCTTGAAGTGATGATAGAGGCTCGCAGCAGTCAGATTGACCTTAGCGGCGATGTCTTTCATGGTGGTGGCATCGTAGCCGTTTTCACGCAGAACGTCTGCCGCCGCAAAGATAATATCATCACGATTCACAGATTGTTCGGCGGGTTTGCGCGCCACGGCGTATCTCCTCGTATAAAATAAATAGTAGTAAAATTGATAGCTCTTTGGGATGTCGCGTGGTTTTTATTGTAGGGGCCTTGTCCACGCAAGATACAAAAGAACCAAATTAATTAAATCTGGATTAGATTATAATGGCTGTCAGCGCGATGTCAAGCATGGTCAGGCGTGCGGGTCTACGAGAGACTCGTCAGAGGCATAAATACAGCCACATGTAGGGGCGCACGATCGTGCGCTCATTGTGTAACGGGTTCGCTATAGCAAACCCTTACAAGCGTTCTCATGACAACTTGTTGGTCGCCCTCAGGCGTGCCGGCGACCAACAAGCCCGTGTTCGGTGTCGCGCATGACACGATGCTCGTGCAAGTTGCCCGATGAAATCTGGTATAGTTTACGACGGTGCTGGACTTCACAAATGAGACGTAGCCTTTATAATTCAGCGCATGTCGTTGATGTAGACCAAGGATGCCTGCCTATTATGAAAACCACCCGCTGGACACCGTATGATCTCGTCTTCTTCGATTGTGATAGCACGCTCTCGACTATTGAAGGCATTGACGAGCTAGCCAAGCTCAAAGGTAAAGAGGGGCGCGTCGGTTTGTTGACGGACAAAGCGATGAATGGCGATCTCGATTTGAGCGAGGTGTACGGCAAACGCCTCAAAGCGATTCGTCCCACGCGCGGACAACTGAAGCAGATCGAGAAGCGTTACATCGAAACCGAAGTCGAAGATGCCCGCGCCGTGATTGACGCTCTCAAGTTCATGGGCAAGCGCGTGTTCATCATCAGTGGCGGTCTGGTTGATGCGGTCAAGGGCTTCGGGCGGCGTTTAGGAGTCGCGCCGGAGCATATCCGCGCTGTAGAACTGGAATATAACCAATTATCAGGCGAGTGGTGGCGCTATCACGAACCGCAGGCCCGCCATGAGCAGACCTATCTCGAATATGTCGAAGGCCCGTTGACAATTTCCAGCGGCAAGCCGGACATCATCAACGAACTAGCGGGCGATGCCCAGGGGCGACGCTTCATGATCGGCGATGGCTCGTCCGATTTGGCGACTCGTCACGTCGTCGATCTCTTCGTCGGCTATGGCGGCGTGGTCGCGCGTGATAAAGTCCAAGCGGAAAGCCCGATCTTCATGCAAGCGCTCTCGCTCGCGCCGGTGTTGCCGCTGGTGGGTGGGCGTGCCGGTTACGAGCGCGTGCGCGGCACCATCCATCAAGACTTATACGAGAAGGGCATCCGCATCGCGCTCGATCACAGCGTTCGCTTTCAATCAAGCGCGCAATATGACGCATTTCGACAAGAATTCACACCACCAGAGGACACATGAGCATGGGCGATTTTAAAGCCATTATTTTCGATATGGACGGCACCCTCGTCGACAGTGAAGTCGTGTGGGAAGCCGCCGAAGACGAGATGTTCGCCGAGCGCAACATCCCATATACCGATGACGTGCGCCAGCAGGTGATTGGCTTACGCTTGGACGATTTCTTCACCAAGTTGATCGACATTTACGACCTTGATGAAACAATCGAGGACTTATCAGCCGATTTGATCGGGCGGATGCTCGCCAAAATCCCGACGATGGTCGAAGCTAAACCGGGCGCGGAAGAGATCATCGCCTACGCACAAGCATCTGGCTTGCCTTATTGCATCGCGTCGAGTTCGTCGATGGCGATCATCAAAGCAGTCGTCAAGTCACAGGGGTGGGAAGATAAAATCCGGCATTTGTACACCGCCAACGATGTCGAACGGGGCAAGCCCGCGCCGGATGTCTATCTTTATGCGGCGCAACAACTCGGCGTTGATGCCGGCGACTGCATCGCGCTAGAAGATAGCCCTAACGGCGCACGCTCCGCCGTGAGCGCGGGCATGACCTGCTACGCCATCCCCGATACGCACAGCACAGCCGCGGCTTTCGCGGATATTACGCCGCACGTCTTCGGCGATTTACATCAAGTCCTCGCCGGTTTAAAAGCCTGATCGCAGGTATCGCGGGCGTGTTATGGACGCTCAGTCGTCGTCATCGTCGGCGCGTAACTCCAGCGCAGTCGATACGGCATTGACCATCAAGCGCGCCCGTGATCGCAATTTGGCATCCGTCCACGTCCCGTCACCGGTCAACCATGCACTCATCCCCGCCGCAATCGCCCCCGCCTGAATGAACTCGCGCGCATTATCAGCAGTCATCGCGCCGTTGCACATGTAGTTCATGTAGTTCAAAGGCCCGAACATCGCCTTGAAGTAATCGATACCGAGCGCGCCTATCGGGAACAGCTTGAGTAACGTCACGCCCATCTCCCACGCGGTGATCGCTTCCGTCGGCGTGATGACCCCCGGCGCGATCAAAATATTCTGATCAGTCACATATTGCACGACAGCCGGTTGAAAAACGGGCGACACGATGAAATCCGCACCGGCGGCGATCGCCTTTTGCGCGGTCTCGACATCGAGAACCGTACCCATCCCGACGCAGACATCCTCGCCGAACTCCGCCTTAACAGCCTGCATCGACTCGAGGGGTTGCTCAGAGTTCATGGTAAATTCAAAACAATCGATGTCTTCATCCAATAAAGTCTCACACAGGGGTAAGGCGACATGCGGCGGAAACGCCCCACGCATCCCGGCAACGATGCCACCATCTTCGATAAAATCAAATGCATCAACCGCACTCATAACCATTCGGCACGACCTCCAAGCTGTTAAAATGAAAAAAGACAGAGACGCACGTCCCTGCCTTTTGAGTGTACCGTATACGATCGCCTATTCGCCACTGTCACCCGTTAAGATCGCTTCGATTTGTTCAACATGGGCATCCGATAGCTCAACCTCGGCCGCCTTGACGTTGTCCGCGACCTGTTCGGATTTGGTCGCGCCGGTGATGACACTGCTCACTAAGGGATGGCGCAAGCACCACGCCAGCGCGAGTTGGGCGCGTGTGATGTCGAGATCATCGGCAACGGCTTTTAGCTGGCGCACCCGCTCGACATTTTCATCGGTGAAGAAACGCCTCTTCGCCCATTCTTCCCGTCCGAAGCGGCTATCATCCGGGATGCCATCGTCGTATTTGCCGGTGAGCATCCCCATTGCCAGCGGCGACCAGTTGACAATGCCGATGCCGCGCGGGTTAGTTACGGGTAGAATCTGCTCTTCGACACGCTCGCGATAGAGCATCGAGTAATGTGGTTGCTCGACCTGTGGCAGATGCCAACCGTATTTCTCGCAGAGGTCATAGGCTTCTTGAATACGGTGCGCGGGCCACTCGGACGTACCCCAATAATGCACCTTGCCCGATGTCACCAGATCGTGCATCGTGTGGGCAATCTCGCGGGTGGGGGTGTTTTCGTCGTAGCGATGACAGAAGTAAATGTCGATGTAATCCGTGCCGATGCGCTCCAGCGTCTTGTCGATGCTCTCCATGACGTGCTTGCGCGATAAGCCGCGATCGTTGGTGTCGTCGCTCATCGGCCAGTAGACCTTGGACGAGATCACCAGCGTATGACGATCATACTGTTTCAAGACCTCGCCCATCTCCTTTTCTGCTTCGCCTTTGCCATAAATATCCGCAATATCGAAGAAGTTGATGCCACCCTCATAGGCTGTCTCGACCACTTTACGCCCGCGATCACGCTCAACCTTGCCTTCGCCGAAGTTAATCCAACCGCCGAGCGATACCGCGCTCACGCGCATACCGCCCGTTCCCAATTGTCTGTATTGCATGACTGTTACTCCTTGATGTTGATTTTGTCTCTAATGGTCTATTATGCCAACCCAAGATTAACGAGAATGAAATTGGACATGGCTGGCATCGTCCATCAAGCCTTGAGAAAGGCTTTAGGATCGCGCGAGTTTAGACTTTTATGATAGATTATGGATGCGCGAGTTGTTATAGTTGCACAAGGGATAAGTTGTAAACTGCACAAACTAGGGTATAATATGTTCAATTTATTATGCGTAAAAATTTTTTAGGAGAAAAATTGCATGAGTCTCCCGACCAGAGAAGAGCAATTTCCGGCGGAGCTAACGACGGAAACCCTGCTCGCCTTCTACTGGCAGATGTTGCTATCACGACGCGTCGATGAACGCGCGTGGGTGTTGCATCGTCAGGGTAAAATACCTTTTCACATCAGCGGTATCGGTCACGAAGCCTTGCAGGTGGCGATGGCTTTCGCCATCAATCGCGGTGTCGATATTGTCTATCCCTACTATCGTGATCTCGCCGTGATTCTGGCGCTGGGTGTCACGCCGACGGAGTTCATGCTCAGCCTATGGGGCAAAGCCGGCGAGATTTCGTCCGGCGGTCGCCAGATGCCCTCGCACTGGAGCAAACGAAGCGTCGGCATCGTCACGCAATCCTCACCCGTCGCCACGCAAGTGCCACAAGCCGCCGGCACCGCCTTCGGCATCAAGTATCGCATCCAACAAGGGCTACAAGACCGCGCCGACGACACGCAGGCGCGGCTCGCGCTGTGTACGCTGGGCGAAGGCTCGACATCACAGGGCGAATGGCACGAAGGCATGAATTGGGCGGGTGTCCATCAGTTGCCGTTCATCTGCGTCGTCGAGAACAACGACTACGCCATCAGCGTGCCCTACAAGAAGCAAGCCAGCAAATCCGTCGCTGACCGCGCTGAGTCCTACGGGGTGCGGGGGATCACCGTCGATGGCACCGACCCCATCAAGATGTACAGCGCGATGCGCGAAGCGGTCGAACGGGCTTACAATGGCGAGGGCGCAACTTGCCTCGAAGCGATGTGTCACCGCCTCGTGCCGCACTCCTCCGACGATGATGACCGCACCTATCGCTCGCCGGAAGAACTGAAGGAAATCAAGCAATTCGATCCCCTGCCGAAGTTCCGCGCGTACCTGATGGAAGCCGACATTCTCACAGAAGAGCTAGACGAGGACTATAACCAGAAAGCCAAGCAATTGGTCAACGAAGCGCACAAAACCGCCGAAGCCGCCGGTTATCCCGATCCAGCGGATCATCTCGATTACATGCACACCTTCAAACCGGTGGAGGGGCAATCATGACAACCGCGACCCAAATCGAAACCAAGACCCTCATCAGCGCATTAGCGGAAGCGATGGACGAAGAACTCGCCCGCGATCCGCGCGTATTCATCACCGGCGAGGACGTTGGACAGCGGGGCGGCGTGTTCCGCGCGACAATCGGCTTGCACGAGAAGTACGGTAGCGAACGCATCGTTGATTCGCCACTGGCAGAGCTATCAATCGTGGCGATTGGCTTAGGCGCGGCGATCGCCGACACCCGCCCGATCTGCGAGATTCAATTCGCTGATTTCATCTTCCCCGCCTTCAACCAGATCATGAACGAAGTCGCCCGCTTTTACTATCGCTCGAACGGGCAATGGCATGTGCCGATGGTCGTGCGTGCGCCCTATGGCGGCGGCATCGGCGGCGGTCTTTATCACAGTCAGAGCATCGAAGCCTACTTCGCTCACATACCGGGGCTAAAAGTCGTCGTCCCCAGCACGCCCGAAGATGCCAAAGGCTTGCTAAAGAGCGCCGTTCGTGATCCTAATCCGGTGCTGTTCCTAGAGCCGAAGAAGGGCTACCGCGCGATCAAGGGCATTGTCCCCGAAGGCGAGTATACAACGCCAATTGGGCCGGCGCGCATCGCCCGTGAAGGCGACGACTTGACCGTCTATGCCTATGGCATGATGGCACATTATGCCGCGATCGCCGCTGAACGGGTGGCGCGTGAGGATGGCATCGCCATCGAGTTGATCGACCTACGGACGCTGGTGCCACTGGATAAAGAGACCGTCTTGAATAGCTTCAAGAAGACGGGCAAGGCACTCATCGTCTACGAGGATAACAAATTCCTGGGCTACGGTGCCGAAATCGGCGCGATGCTGGCTGACGAAGCCTTCGAGTACATGGACGGCCCGATTCGTCGCCTCGCTGGGCCGGATGTGCCGGGTGTGCCTTTCAGCCATCCCTTGCAAGAAGCATTCATGATTAACCCCGACAAAATCGCCAACGCAATCCGCGAAGCAGTCGCATATTAACAAAAGGAGGCATGATGGCAACTGAAATCACAATGCCGCAACTTGGGGAGAGCGTCGTCGATGGCACTGTTGGCGAGTGGCTCAAACAAGTTGGGGATGATGTCGAAGAATTTGAACCAATTGTGCGCGTGAGTACCGATAAGGTCGATACTGAAATCCCCGCCCCTGCCGACGGCGTATTACTCGCCGTTTACGTTCAAGAAGGCGATGTCGTCGATGCTGGCACGGTGCTGGGCATGGTCGGCACAGCTGATGAGACCGTCACTGACGATCATAGCGACAGTGGCGTGCAGGCAGTCGCTAGCAACGGCAATCACAGCAATCAAGGCGATACGGTCAGCGGCACTGCGAGCGCAGACTCGCCCGAACGCGCCCACTCTAGCAACAATGGCGGGTACAGTGGTCACGTAACGCCGGTCGTCGCTCGTATGGCAGACGAACATGATCTCGACCTCTCGCAGATCACCGGCACGGGGCGCAACGGACGCATCCGCAAGAAGGACGTGCTGGCATATCTTGAGAGCGCCGCCCCAGCAGATGAGCCTGCCCCGTGGGAAGTCCCCGCCGATGGCGACCTGTTCAAGCCCAGCGTCAACTACGAAGACCCGCCCGAACCTGCCGCACAAGCCACACCCGCCCGCGTTGACGCGCCAACACCGCCCGCCCGCCTAGCTCAGCGCCGCGCACCGACAACATCCCCAAGTCAGATTCCCGGTGAACTGGTACGCCTGAGCGGTATGCGGCAATCAATCGCCAAGCACATGGTCGAGAGCAAATTACACACCGCGCCCCATGTGACAACCGTCATGGAAGCCGACTTGACCGCCGTCAGCGCACATCGCAACGCCAACAAAGCGACACTAGCGAAGCAGGGTGTTAAACTGACCTTCACGCCGTACTTCGTGCTGGCGTGCGCGCACGCCCTGCTGGAGATGCCCGATCTCAACGCACGCTGGACGGACGATGGCATCTATCAGCATCACGTCACGCATATCGGCATGGCGACCGCCATCGACGATGGATTGATTGTGCCCGTCATCAAGCACGCGCAGGATTATAATCTGGTCGGCTTAGCCCGTCAGGTGAATGACCTTGCCGAGCGCGCACGCCAACGACAACTCCAGCCCGATGAAGTGCGTGATGGCACGTTCACGATTACCAATCACGGCGTGAGTGGCAGTCTGCTCGCCACGCCAATCATCAATCAGCCCCAATCAGCGATTCTCGGTGTCGGCATGATCGAAAAACGCGTGAAAGTCGTCAATGATGCGATCGCGATTCGTCCCTGCGCCTATCTCTCGCTGACCTTTGACCATCGCGTGGCAGACGGCGCAACCGCCGATCATTTCTTGATGGCTGTCAAGCAGACGCTAGAAAATTGGACGTGATCGCGCTTAGCTGACGATTGTAATACGAGTCTAAATTTTTAGTCAGTATCGCCATGGTTTATGGTATCCTTGTGGAGGAGATGACCGCTCAACCGTAAGGATACTTATGCGCTCGTTTGCGTTATTGTGCTTCACTACTGTTGTATTTGTTCTGGTCGCGTGTGAACCCGCCGATGACGATTTTCAAGTGCCGACACTCGCAGAATTAGCGACAGCGACTGAGGTCGTGCCGACGGATACCCCCGTCCCGACCCACACATCATCGCCCACGACGATCGCAGCGACCGCCACCGACCGCCCGACAAATACGCCGATCCCCAGCAACACGCCGACGCTAACAGCGACGACGATCCCTAGCACCACGCCGACTCCCCTCAGCGTCAGTGATATGACGCTCGCAGTCATCGCCACATCCACCGCACAAATTATCGAAGCACCGCGCTTCGCCACCTTCACGCCGATTCCGCCGGGTGTGATTCAGGTCGTCGCCCGCCCCACATCGACCGGCACGCCAGAAATCGGCGCGGACATCGTGATTACCCAATCGCAATATCAGGAAGAGGTCGATCGAATCATCGGTGATAACCCTGACATCGGACGCGCACAAGTCCAATTCGTCGCCGGCGGCATCGATATTGAATTGACCGCTTCATCCGATACCGCATTTACAACGGGCACGTTCAGCATTGAATTTGTGGTGAACGATGGCGGTTTCAACAACGTCTTGATCGCCCGTCCCATGCCACCGGAGCAATTCCGCATGAATGATGGCGGCGAACCGTCTGAGACCTTTATCGATATCGCTTATGGCACAGTGACTCCGGCGGTGTTCGAAACCTTCGATTTCATCATCACTCAGCGCATGGGGAATGACGATGCCCAGCGCAATGTCGAAGATGTGACCTTCGATGGTGCCCAGATGAACGTCTTTCTCATCGTCCCGCAACCTGCCCAATAGCACCTAACATCAAGGAGACGCAATGCACCACATACGCACCCTAACCCTGTTGATTTTGGTCGTCGGCGTTGGCATCAGCGCGGCACAGGATACTTGCCCGACACGTATCGAAGAGGCGCTCGATCAAGTTGATCGGCTCTGTAACGAGACACGCCGTAATCAAGCCTGCTATGGCAATGTCTATCTGGAAGCCGAATTACGGACGGATTACGGCTTCGAAATCTTCGCGAACGAAGGCGACATCGTCAACGTCGCCGCCCTGAGTACACTTGATCTCAGCCCCTATGATGTCGATACCGGTGCGTGGGGGGTCTCGCTGATGCAACTACAGGCGAATATTCCTAACACGCTACCGGGACAAAATGTCACCTTCTTGCTGTTTGGCGATGTCAGCCTTGAGAACGTCGCTGAAGATGGCACTGATGCGCCGATGCAAGCCTTCTACCTGCAAACCGGCATTGGTGATGCCCCCTGTGCCGAAGCACCCGAGAGTGGCTTACTGGTACAAACGCCGGAAGGTATCGCTGAGGTCAGCTTCAACATCAACGGGGTCGATGTCGCCGTCGGTTCGACAGTGTTGTTTCAAGTCGAGGCTGAGAATGAAATGATCGTGACAACCGTCGAAGGCGCGGCCGGCTTGCGTATGGATGAGTCGTGGTTTCCGGTATTAGCGGGGACGCGCGTGCGCTTTCCCGTAGACAATCGCCTGCGCCCGAGCGGGATGCCAGATTATCCCGAAAGTTACGCCGACGCGCCGCTTGATCGTCTGCCGATACGCCTGCTCGATCGAGAGATCGAGATCGAACGCCCGCTTGATGAGGACACGATCGAGATATTGCGTGAGCGTCTGCGCGATGGACAGGTGCCCTGTGGTATAGCCGGCTTGCCCGATTGCGACGAATCAGCGCTGTTTGAACGCTTCGAGGGGCGTATCCCTGATCTCGATCGCTGGGGGGATGACCTGCGCGAGGGTGATCTCGACATCGATATTGAGCGCGAATGTCGCCTAAACTCGCGGCGATGCGCGGATTACGATGATGACGACGATTACGACGACAGCTCTGACTTACCCGATCGCCCGAGTTTCACTGATCCCGTCCAACCGGACAACGACGAGCGCGACAACAACGAGCGTGACAACGACGAGCGCGACAGTTGGAGCCAAGATGATGATGGCGACCGGCAAACCAGCGATGATGCCGATGATAATGTTTATGAAGAAGAGGATCATAGCGATAACAATATAAGAGAAGAGGGTGAAGAAGAAGAGGAGGATGAAGAGAATTGACGGTGTTGTTGGCACATCCAGCCCGCGCCCTCAATCCCTCTCCTGAACGCCACAATTGCTTTCACCAGAGACTAAAGTCTCTAGCTAGCAAGATCGTAAGCCCACTAAAGGGGCTGAAAAACCTATCCGGCGGGGTCAGAGCCACTTCGGATGGCTTCCCCGCCAGACATGGTAGCCGCCATGCTTCAGCTTGCGGCGTAAAAAGTGGCGATTTAGACTTATAGGTAACGTATAGGCAGTTAGGAGAGGGGCTGTTTGTGCGGTTGCCCCTCTCGATGATTGCGCGCTAGCGCTCAGAGGTTAATCATGTGCCCTTCGAGACCGTGCGCCGCTTCTTTGATCGCTTCGCTGAGGGTCGGGTGCGCGTGGACATTGCGCGAGATTTCGTGCGGAGTCAGTTCCCATTGACGGGCAAGCGTCAGTTCTGGCAATAATTCAGTGACGTTCGCGCCGATCATGTGCGCGCCCAGAATTTCACCGTATTTCTTATCGCTGATGATCTTGACAAAGCCCGATGACTCGCCCAGACCAAGCGCCTTGCCATTCGCCTGAAAGGGGAACTTCGCCACGTTGATGTCATAGCCCATCTCTTTCGCCTGAGCTTCGGTATAGCCGAAGGCGGCGACCTGTGGGTTACAGTAGATGGCACGCGGCATGAAGTCAAAATCGAGTTCCATCGTCTCCACACCTGCGATATTCTCAGCGGCGACCACGCCCATCGTCTCGGCAACGTGTGCCAGCATCAGCTTTGCCGTGACATCGCCAACCGCGTAGATGTGCGGCACGCTGGTCTGCATCTTCTCGTTGATGGCGATCGCGTTGCGGTCAGTCAGTTGCACGCCGGTATTCTCCAGTCCGAAGCCCTCGACATTCGGTTGGAAGCCGATCGCGACCATCGCTTTATCCGCGTTTAGCGTTTTGGTCTCGCCCTTCTTGCGATCTTCGACGGTGACCGTCACGCTATCGCCGTGATCGTCGATGGCTTGCACCGCATGATTCGACAGGATGGTCACGCCCATCTTCTTGTATTGCTTGGTCAGCTCACGGCTGATCTCTTTATCTTCCAGCGGTAGAATGCGATCCATGAATTCGACAATCGTCACATCGACGCCGTAATTCGCCATCACGTAGGCGAACTCCACACCAATCACGCCCCCACCCGCGATGACGATGCTATCAGGCAGATTATCGGTCATGATTTGTGTTTCCCAGCCAACGACGTTATCGCTGAAGCCGATGCCGGGGATGGTGTTATCTTTTGCGCCGGTGGCGATGATCGCGTGTTTGAAGGTCAGCGTTTCGGTATCGCCCTTGTTCAGATCGACGTCGATCGTCTGATCATCTTTGAAGGTCGCCCAACCGTCATATTCATCGACCTTGTTCTTCTTCATCAAGAAGTGAACGCCCTTCACCAGTCGCTCGGATACTTCGCGACTGCGCTCCCATGCGCGCTTATAATCGAAGCTCACATCGCCGACGATGCCGAATTCTTCGGCTTTATGGATGAAGGCGTGGGCGAGTTCGGCATTGTGTAAGAGTGCCTTCGACGGAATACACCCCACGTTCAGGCACACGCCGCCCCAGTACTTCTTCTCGACGACGGCGACCTTTAAGCCCAGTTGGCTCGCACGGATTGCCGCAACGTAACCGCCGGGACCAGCCCCGACGACAACGATATCATAATCTTTAGCCATAATCTTTGCTTCTCCTATTGCGTCACGTTTAAATGCCGCGTCGCGGATTGTCAACGACAGACGGCACAGTTACATGCATACTAGTGTACTATTTATGTGCAAGGTAGACTATGCTGTATCGTGCAGATTAATCGGCAACGGCGATCAACTGGTTTGATAAAATCGGATTCTCGCGGAATAGATCAGTGCGTGCCGTGCGCCCGATGACTGCTTCTGGCTCGGCAAATGCCAGTCGCGGCGCGAGATCGGCAGGATATTCGACCGTCATCACCATTTCCGGCGTGATCTGCACCCCACGCGGAATATCTTGCGCGGCGACGACGACCGCCTGTACCACTAGCGGCGTAGCGGTCGGGGCGATCGTCTCGCGGGTCGGGGTGGGGTCGGGCACGGTTGTCGGCGGGGCTGAAGCCGGCGTGCAGGCAAACACGCACAACGCCAGCAAGAACAAATAGAAATAACGCAAGACATCCTCCAGAGGCTAGGTAATCAGGCGCTTTGGCATCTCGCGTGGTTTTTGTTGAGCGTATTCAAAAGCTCATGAGCCTTAGCGCAACGCCCTGACCATCTCATGGCACACTTTTTACATAAGAACCAAGATTTTTAGCACGCAAGACAGCAATCATTGATGCTACAGTATACCGCAAATGCGACCCCCATACAGGGCGGCATCATGCGGCGGGGTCAAGCAGGTGGGCGGTGCTGATCGAACGGTGGCGTTCGGCTTTGCGCGCGGTAACTCGCACGGTTACGAAATCGCACACAGCGATTCGCTGGTGAACGTGACACAATTGCTGATCGCCTTCATTCAGCATCTCGCGCAGTAGAGACGCACAAGCCCCCGTTGATAGCGGGGGCTTATCGCGCATGATGCAAGCGCATTAATCAGCGGCGGCGGGTTCTTTCGGTTCAGGTGCGTCCAATCGCTCGGCTAGCATCTCGACCACATCGCGCACGACCGGCCCTTCGCCGTGTTCTGAGCGGGCGGTGTCGAACATCTGCATACAAAAGGGACACCCGACCGCGAGCGTCTCGGCGCCGGTCGCCATCGCTTCTTCGTACCGTTCGAGATTCACGGCTTTGTCGCCATGCTCTTCTTCTTTCCAGAATTGCGCGCCACCTGCCCCACAGCAGAAGCTATTTTTACCATGACGCGGCATCTCGATTGTGTCGGTCGTGATCGTCGCCAGCACGTTACGCGGCGCATCGACAATATCATTATGCCGCCCCAGATAGCAGGGATCGTGGAAGGTGACGTTGTTCCATTTGTCGGGATGTGCGCTCTGCGGCAAGCGATCCTGTGCGATCAACTCTTCGATCAGTTCGGTATGATGGATCACTTCGTATTGTCCGCCGAACTGATGATACTCCTTGCCGAGATTGTGCAGGCAGTGCGGGCAAGTCGCCACGATGCGCGGCGGGTTTGCATCGTTGAGCGTCTCGACGTTCATCGATGCCAGTTCAAAGTACAGGTATTCATTGCCGCCCCGTCGCGCTACGTCACCGGTACAGGTCTCGGCATCGCCCAGCACCGCGAAGTTAACGCTGGCGGCGTGCATCACCTTGACCAGTGCTTGCGCGGTCTCTTGTGCGCGTGGGTCATAATTGGCGGCACACCCAACCCAGTACAGAATCTCGAAATCAGGATTTTCGGCAACTGTCGGCACAGGGATGTCTAAGTCTTCAGTCCAGAGCATACGCTCGCGCCCGTCTTGCCACGGGTTACCTTGACGCTCCATCCCGTTGAACGCGCCCTGTAGCTCGTTGGGGAAGTCGCCTTCCATCAACACTTGATTGCGCCGGATGTCGAGGATGTCGTACATCGGCTCATCGCCCACCGGACACACATCCACACACGCACCGCAGGACGTACACGCCCAGATTGCGCTCTCGCTGATGGCTTTCCCCAGCAGATTGAAGGGCGTGCCGCCATCGGCGAGATCGCCCATCTGCTCTTTGATATAATAGCGTTTGTTGACTTCTAGCGCCGAGGGCGAGAGTTCCTTGCCGGTGACATATGCCGGACATACATCCTGACAGCGATTGCACTGGATGCAGGCGAACGCGTCGAAAATCTGCGTTTTGCTGAGGTCGGTCAGCGTCGCCACGCCGAATTGTTCGATCGACTCATCTTCAAAATCGAGCGGGTCTAGCTCGCCTAGCGATGTCCGCTCCGGTCGTGTCAAATAATTGAGGGGTGCCATGAACAAATGCGCGTGCTTGGTATACGGGAAGTAGGGCGCAAATACCAGAATACCCCCCAGCGCCAACCACCACATCAAGTGACGGGTGAAGAGCATCCCCGTCTCATCCAGCCCCAGCCACAAGACCGAGAGCGCACTAGCGAAAGGCATATAAATATCGACACCGTGCATCGCCACGACGACCGACTCGCCCAGCAGACGTGCGCCGACGTGCAACAGGATGAAGCCCGCAACAATCATCGAATCGTTGACCTGTGCGCCCTGCTTCACCTTAGGATGCAAGAGGACATTCTCGTGATAGCTCAGTTCGTCCTTGCTCGGCAAGGTCAAGCGGCGCAGGATGAAATACGCCACCCCGACCAGCACGACGACGCTCAGCAAATCGGCAAAGAGGCGGTATGCCGCGTAGATCGCCCCACCCACGCCCGTTAGTTCGAGCAGGTTATCTTCCAGATTAGGCACGAAGCCAATTAATAGATCAACCGCATTGACCAGAAAGTAAAAGGTGAAGCCGATCACGATCCCCCAGTGGATGAGGCTCGTCAAGCGGCGGGTTTTCAGCGTTGTCTCTTGGGTGATATAAATCCGCAGGGCTCTCCATGCCCGTTGTAAGAGATTATCGAGGTGCAATTGTCCCTGCCCACGATTGATGATGACGTACATCTCGCGGAAACCGCTGTACGTCGCGCCGATCGCAAACAGTGCCAAAAAGACAAATACGACTTGTTCAATGGGGGTGAGCATAAAATTGTCCTTCTAACAATATTCGTTGAATGTAATCTTTGTGACCTTATTCACGAGTGTACCACTGCGGGGCAAAAAGACAAGGAATCATTGGTGACAAATGAGAATTAAAAGGTAGGATGGTCGTCTGTCATGCGAACCGTGTAAGCATTATCAGCGCGAGTGCATCTAAATATACGCAATACATGCTATTTACCCTGACTAGGAGACAAACAAGATGATTGATTTTTCCCCCGTGAGCAATGGCGAGAAAAAATATATCGACCTCTGGCGCGAGCAAGCGATCACGATTGATGATTTGCGCGATATGACCAACGAGAGCATTGACTATCTGCTGGGCCTGCTGGAAGATGTCGAAGATGCCGACATTATCTTCGAGCCGACCGACCCCGATGCTCATGACCCGCACGCCGTCGAAGGCGAGGAGATGATTGGTTGGACGCTGGGACATCTGATTGCCCATGTGACCGCCAGCAGTGAGGAGGGGGCGGCATTCAGTTCTTTGCTCGCGCGTGGTGTTGAAGATGTCAAAAATCGCCCGCGTTACGAAACCCCATGGCGCGAGATCGACACGAAAGCGAAAGCCATCCAACGCCTCGAAGAGAGCCGACAGATGCGCCTCGCTTACCTCGACACCTGGCCCGATCAACCGCACTACGAAAACTATCGCGTCGCCAAGACCGAAGGCTTTGCCGAGTACTTCGGCGCGTTGAACGCCCCCGCGAGCTTTTTGATGGGCTTAGCGCACGAAGTCGGGCATTATGACCAGATCAAAGAGGCGAAACGCCAAGCTCTCGCCGCCCGCGCTACCGCCTGATACCCCGACCGGCGAACGTCTCTCGCCCATCATGATGAGAGGCGTTCACGGTCACGCGCAGGCATCATCCCGCATGACGTATTGCAATCTGCCCCGTTGTGACCTACACTGAAATTATCGTCGCGCCTGCGCGACCACGTACGATACCAAGCGAAGGCTCTAATCATGCGTTACCATCGCAAGCATCATCGCAATAACTGAACCCAACATTTCCTAACGTCTTGATACCGTCTATCACACGCGACGTTGGGTCGCGTTTTTTTGTTTAATGCACATTGATAGTCATCATCACTAGCAACGAGGAGAACAGCGCACATGGTCCAAATTCAACCGCGCACAGCCAAGGGCATGCGGGACTTCTTGCCCGCCGAGATGCTCAAACGCGCGTATGTCATCAATACGATTGAACAGGTTTTTCAGCTATACGGCTTTGAACCGCTGCAAACGCCGATCCTTGAGCTGAATGAAACGCTGATGGGCAAATATGGCGACGAAGCCGAAGGCTTGATTTATAGCGTGCAACACGGGCGCAGTAACAAGCGCGAAGTATCGATGCGCTACGATCTGACAGTGCCACTCGCGCGGGTCTTTGCCCAGTACGAACACGATCTCAACGTGCCCTTCAAACGCTATCAGATTGCACCCGTCTTTCGTGGCGAGCGGCCCCAACGCGGTCGCTTCCGTGAGTTCTACCAGTGTGATGTCGATATTGTCGGCGTTGCCGATATGTCCGCCGATGCCGAACTGATTAGCCTGCTGGTGACCGCCTTACAACGCCTAGGCTTCGATAATTTCACGGTCAAGATCAACAATCGCAAATTGCTGACGGGCATGGGGCAGTATAGCGGCGTGCCCGACGATCAACTAGGCGATCTCTATCGCAGTGTCGATAAGTTCGATAAGGCGGGCGCAGAAGGCGTGCAGAAAGAATTGAGCGAGCGCGGCATCGGCGATGCCGTGATCGAGCGCATGATGACCTTGCTCCAAGCAAAGGGCGAAGGCTTAGAAAATTTAGAGCAGGTCGCGGATGTTCTCAGCGATTACCCGACAGCGGTGGACGGCATCGACGACCTGCGCCAGATGGCTGAGCGCATGGCCGCGCTCGGTATCCCCGCGGATACCTACGAATTTGATTTTACAGTCGTGCGTGGGCTGGGCTATTACACCGGCCCGATCTTCGAGGCGGTTCTCGATGGCGACTCGATCGGGAGCATCGCCGGCGGTGGACGCTATGATGACCTGATCGGCATCTTCCGCAAGCAGAGTATGCCCACGACCGGTATTTCGCTGGGTATCGAGCGCATCATCACCATCATGGATGAGCAGGATATGTACCCGGAACGCATCGGTGCGACCGTCGTCGAGACACTCGTCACTGTGTTCGATGATGAGACACAGGCAGAATCGGCGATGCTAGCCGCACGCCTGCGGGCGGGCGGCGTGCGTACCGAGCTTTACATGAGCGATAGCAAGTATAAGCTGGGCAAGCAGTTCGGCTATGCGGATAAGAAGAATATTCCGGTCGTCGCCGTGATGGGCCCTGATGAAATCGCGCAGGATGTCGTCACCTTGCGTCGCCTGCGCGATGGTCACGAGGTGACGGTCAAACGCGGTGAGGCGGCACAACAAATCCGCGATTGGCTCGATTAGACTCATCTGCGACTCAAATAATCATTAGCGCATCATCAGGTACGGTCGCTTGGCATGCGTTATACCAATAACGATTAGAAGGCTTGACGGTAATTGAAGAGTAGCACGTATGCCAATCACCCCTCGCTGGTACAATGACGACAAGCGCGTGATCCTGATTGATGTCGTCGGCAAGTGGACATGGGAAGACTATCAAGAACTCGGCAACCAGATTCGCCCGATGTTGCTAGCGGTCGATCACACGATGGATTTGATCGCTGATATGCGCCGGAGCGGGCCTGTCCCGCGGGGCCTCGCCAGCGTACACATCCGGCGCGGGCAAGCAATCCGCCCCGATAATTAAGGCTTACGGGGGCGAGAGCAACCAGATTTGGGGCGAGACGCTGGACGACGCGCTGGACTACATTCAGTCATCATACCGGCAGAATACCCCCGACGACACATCCACAGCAGCGGCATAAGCACCGCTCGAAAGCACACTTTCAGAAGACGCTACAATCGCGTTACAATGCCATCACGACTATCACCTGAGCGCGTTGCACTCGACGCACTGATTTTAGGTACACACAGCAATCCAAAGGATTCTTTATGAGCAGTGAGCTATATCCGCGATCGAGCGGGGTTTTATTGCACCCGACATCTTTGCCGGGGGCGTATGGCATTGGCGATTTAGGCGACGCGGCTTATCGGTTTGTCGATTGGCTGGTCGAACATGGGCAATCCGTCTGGCAGATTTTACCGCTGGGCCCCACGAGTTACGGTGATTCGCCCTATCAGACCTTATCGGCGTTCGCTGGTAATCCGAACTTAATTTCGCTGGGGCATTTTATCTCATACGGCTGGTTCGACGAAGACGACCTCGCCGAAGTCCCCGACTTCCCGCAGGATCGTGTCGATTACGGTTGGATTATCCCTTGGCATGACGAAAAATTGACGCTGGCGTATCAACGCTTTCAAGAGCGGGCAAGTGACGAGCAAAAAGCGGGCTTCGAGACCTTCGTCGCCGACAACGGCGACTGGTTAGAAGACTTCGCGCTCTTCGCGGCGATCAAGCAATCTTATGACGGTCGTCCGTGGGTCGAGTGGGATACAGACTTGATCAAGTACAAGGCATCAGCGTTGAAGAAGGCACGCAAAGCCCACGCGCAGACGATCGACGAACAGCGTTTCCGGCAGTGGGTGTTTCATTGGCAATGGTACGACCTGAAGGAATATGCCAATAATAAGGGCGTGCGGATCATCGGTGATATTCCGATTTTCGTCGCGCATGATAGCGCCGATGTGTGGGCGAATCAGGAGTTGTATTATCTCGATGAGCTGGGCAATCCCGATGTCATCGCCGGCGTGCCACCGGATTACTTCAGCCCGACGGGGCAACGCTGGGGTAACCCGCTCTACAAGTGGGACGCACACCAGAAGCAGGGTTATCAATGGTGGATCAGCCGCTTTAAGTCGATCTTATCGCTGGTCGATCACATCCGTATTGATCACTTTCGTGGCTTTGAAGCCTACTGGGAAATCCCCGGCGACGAACCAACCGCGATCAACGGCGAATGGAAGCCAGGCCCCGCGCACACGTTCTTCGATGCGGTCAAAACCGAGTTTGGCGATTTGCCGATCATCGCCGAGGATTTAGGCGTGATTACCGAAGGTGTCGAGAAGCTCCGCGATGACTATAACCTGCCGGGGATGAAAGTCCTGCAATTCGCATGGAGCGACCCGACCAACGACTTCTTGCCACACAACTACGTCAACAATTGCATCGTCTACACCGGCACGCACGACAACAACACGACGATTGGCTGGTGGTTGAACGAAACCGACGACGGCACGCGCCAATTCATGCAGACTTATCTCGAACGGGAGATTAACGAGATCAACTGGCGCATGATTCAAGTGGCGATGTCATCGGCGGCGCACACGGCGATCTTCCCGATGCAGGACATCCTCAACCTTGGCACAGAGGCGCGTATGAACACGCCCGGCGTCGAACAAGGCAACTGGACATGGCGCTTCACATGGTCAGCATTTGAGCATGAAGGTGCCGATCGTCTGGCGCATTACACCGGCTTATATCGTCGCCGTCCCGACCAGCGCGAGAAGCAATACGGCGATGCCGCGCTGAAAGACTGACGGTTCTGGGTCTTTCGTATCTTGCGTGGTCACGCTCTTTTTGGCGCATGTATAACACATTGTGCAAAGTGTGACACTGTCCCACACCTTGCAAAAAAGGATTAATCTCATGTTTCAACGTCCAAGCTGGACATTTCACATTCATCACGATGGCTCAGAAGCCTACACATCTAACCCGCTCCCACAGATTGGCGATACCGTGCAATTGTCCTTGCGCGTGCCGCATGATGCTCCCATCAATAAGGTCTATATCCGCGCCATGATGGACGGCGAATTCTTCTTCTGGGAGATGCACAAGACCGACGACAGCGCCCCATCACAGGTCTGGACGGGCGACCTGCCGATCCAGCAATATCGCACGGATTACCGCTTTCGCCTGTTGACTGACGACGGCTCGTTTTACTACAGCGCGGCGGGGACAAAAATCGCCGACACGCCCGATTTCGACAGCTTCGCCATCATTGCCGATTACAACGCGCCGCTGTGGGTGCGCGATCAAGTCTTTTATCAGATATTCCCCGAGCGTTTTCGCAATGGCGACCCCGACAACGACGTACAAACCGGCGAGTACGCCCGCATGGGACACCAGACCGTCAAGCGCGAGTGGGACGAGACCCCGACCGCATGGGAAAAATCTGGCAGTCTCGATTTCTTCGGCGGTGATTTACCGGGCATCACCGAGAAGCTGGACTACCTGCAATCGCTGGGCATCACGGCTGTGTACCTGTGCCCGATCTTCAAAGCAGATTCGAATCACAAGTACGATGTGATTGATTTCTTCAAGGTCGATGAGCATTTTGGCGGCAATCAAGCCCTCGCTGACCTGCGCGCGGCAACCCACGCGCGCGGCATGAAGCTGATGCTGGATGTCACGCCCAATCATATCAGTTGCTTCCACGAGTGGTTCACAGCTGTGCAGGATGACCCCACTGCCGCGACCGCCGCGTATTTCATCTATAACGAAGAAAAAGACGATTACGAACGCTGGTTGGGTGTGCCGCTGTTGGTCAAGCTGAATTACGAAAACGACGAATTGCGCGACATCATGTACCGTGCGCCGGACTCCGTGCTGAAAACGTGGATGCAAGCGCCTTACAGCATTGATGCGTGGCGCTTGGATGTCGCCAATATGACGGGCAACTTCCGCGAGGTTCAGCTCGATCATGATGTCTGGCGCGAGATGCGCCATCACTTAAAAGCCGAACGCGCTGATCTCTACATGCTGGGCGAATACTTTCAGGATGGCACAGCCCATTTGCAGGGCGATGAACTCGATGCGAGCATGAATTATCAGGGCTGTAATATTCCCCTGCGACGCTGGCTCGGGGCAGAAGACCTGCACGGGCATGACGATGCCCCCTACAGCGACTCGCACTTGATGCGTACCGAAGCTCTCGCGGAACAGTGGCAACGCTTCTTAGGCGCGATTCCCTACTCGATTGCCCTACAACAGTTCAATCAGTTGGATAGCCACGATACAACGCGCTTCACGACGATTGTCGGCGGTGATACGGCTCTGCTGAAGCTGGGCATGGGTTTGCTGACGGCATTCCCCGGCGTGCCCTGCTATTACTACGGCACCGAGATTGCGATGGAAGGCGGGCGCGATCCTGATAATCGTCGTCCGATGCCATGGGATGACGACGACGCATGGAATCAAGATGTGCTGGCGTTCACCAAGCAACTGACAGCTATACGCACCCAATCGCACGCGCTGAAGCACGGCGGTTTTCAGGTGTTGCACGCGCTGGATGATACTGTCGCCTATGCGCGCCAATCGGCAACCGAGACGGTGATTGTGGTCGGGTATCGCGGGCAAGAGACGCTGGCGCAGGTTATGATTGACGTCGCGCAAGCGGGGCTAAAAGATGGCATGACTGTAACAGATTTACTGGGAGATACGCAGGTCACTGTGCGGGATGGCCAGTTGATATTGACCGACTTGGCACACGGCGCAATCCTGCTCTTGCAAGTGGCGCAGGCTTAGCCCGCCCATCTGGCGAAATCGTCTAACTGAGTGTTCCCATTTGGGCAGATTTCGCCTATAATCGCCTTCCGGTTTGGAGAGGTGACAGAGTGGCCGATTGTGCTCGTCTCGAAAACGAGTGTACCGCGAGGTACCGAGGGTTCGAATCCCTCCCTCTCCGTCTGTTTACAACTCGTCACGCGTCGTCGAGCGGGTTGTTTTTGTTTGGTCGAGCACTTGCTGGAAAATCCGCATAATCGCCTGCGAATCTTGCGGTGGTTGCTTTTGGAGCAAGTCTAACAAGTGCTGTAAAATCGTTTCATCCACATATAACTTATCATAATCGTTCGACATCACGTCCCCCTCAGACAATAATGACTATTATACCAACCTTGCCAGCAGATGTTAGATGCTTGTCCAATAATCGCGCATGATATAACCGGACGTGCTGAGACATCGCGGACGTTGGATTGGCTTTATACTACAGAAGACACTTAAAATTCTTGTGAAGTTCCGTATTCTTAGGAACGTGTTTTATGATGATTTTGTTCCAAATTCAGCGTATACTCATTTAAGGATCGGTGCTATGGATGCTCAACGTTTGATCCATCTGCGCGCGCAGAAGGATAAATTCTTCAAAGAACACCCGCAATCGCCGTTGACCGACGCGCAAAAAGCGCAGTTCAAAGGCTTGCGCTATTTCATCCCGCGTGAGAAGCTGGATGTCGTGGTTGATCTTACGCGCTTCGAGAAACCCGATAACGTCCAAATCCAGACGACGACCGGCGCGACGCGCTGGTATCTGCGCTATGGTGAATGTCGCTTCACTGTCGGCGGCACAGAAGCCCGCCTGACGATCTACAAAATCCCGCCTGATACCTACTTCCTGCCCTTCGTTGATGCGCTCGCCGGCGATGAAACCTACGCCGCCGGACGTTACTTAGAACCCGAAGCACTGAGCGACGATCGCTTTCGGGTCGATTTCAATCAAGCCTATAACCCCTATTGTGCCTATAACCCGCGCTGGAGTTGCCCGCTTCCTCCGACTGAGAACCACGTCAACGTGCCTATCCGCGCCGGCGAACGTGTGCCGGAGGGCGATTGGGTCATTAAGGCGTGATATAATCGTTGTCTGTATCGGTCACTCATCTATGAGGAGAAAGCAAGGTATGCCGCAGATACTCGCGCGTGTTATGGGCGCGCTCATACTCATTTTACTGATCGGCAGTGTTAGCGCGCAGGACACCGCCCCCACTACAACCCCCGCGCCAACGGTCGAGATTAGCGTGTGGTTGCCGGATTTGCTGGACGACCCCGATCATGCCGAAGCGGTGTCTTTGCTACAGGCACAGACCGACGCTTTCACCGAGAGCGAAGGTGTTATCGTCGATACGCGGCGTAAGCTGGTGGGAGTCACGGGGGGCATTATGTCTACTATTCGCTCGGCGAGCAACGTCGCCGCCGGCGCATTGCCGACGCTGACGCTGATGCGTCGCCATGACCTGATTAATGCCCAGCGCGACGGACTGATCGAATCGCTCGAGGGGCGCGTGCCCTCGACCGTACAGGGCGAGCTAGATACCGCCCTCCAACTCGGTCAAATTCAGGGCGAGTTATACGGCGTGCCTTATCTGCTAGAGATCGAACACGTCATCTATCACCCGCGTGCGGATGTCGCATACGACGATTGGAGCTACGATGCATTTCTGGCACGGGGTGAGGATTTCGCCTTCATCGCCGAACAGAGCAACGAGATTAGTACCGTCTTTCTCTTGCAATACCTGAATAGCGGCGGCACGATTGCCCGCGATGGCACACTGACCTTGAACGAACCCGCCCTGTTGACGGCGCTCGGCTTTTACGAACAAGCACACACCAACGGTCTCATCGGCGAGACGCTCTATGCCAGCTCGCAGGCGTATTTGCCACGCTTCATCGAGAACGAGATCAACATCGGCGTGTTCGACTCAACGACCTATCTCAGCCTGTATACCGATGATACGAGCTTGCGCGTCGCGCCCGTGCCAACCGCAGACGGCGCATCGACCGCTTTGTTCGACGGGTGGATGTGGGTGCTGGTCAGTGGGGATGCTAGCCAGCAAGAAGCCGCCATCCAGTATATCAATTGGCTGATGGACTTCGATCGGCAGGCTGAATACGGGCGTGTGGTGACGATGTTGCCCTCTCAACGGAGCGCATTAGAGCGCGGCATCGCGCACAGCGCGACCGTCCAGCCCTATCTCGATCTGCTGGATAACGCCGTGATCCCGATCACCGAGAGTGAGGGCGGTGCGCTGGCAATCGCCATGCAAGAGGCCCTGATCGCCGTCATCACCGGCAATCGCACCGCTGAACAAGCGACACAGGATGTGATTCGTCAGCAGAGCAACACGCCCTAGCCCGATAAGGGGCTATGACAGCGTCTTTTGGTAATAACGGTGCGTCTTGTACATATCCGCGCCTAGCTTGAGCGAAATCTGCACCAGCGGATTAGTCTCCAGCACCCAGCCACAATCAATGTGCGTGTAGGGCGAGTCATCGAGTGCATCGAAAACGCGATACAGCAGGGCGATGTCGATCCCTTGATCGCGGTGACCATCGACCACACCCAGAAAGACCAGACGCGCCCCGCGCACAGTCTTTCGTACTTTCCAATCCCACACGATCCGCGCCAGTGTCCACCACTCTGGCACTGCTGGACGCGGATAGGCGGCGTGCAATAGCTCATTGAAATCGGGCACTGCCAGCGCAAAGCCGACCGCCTCTCCATCAACTTCTGCGAAGAACGCCAGATCAGGATCGACCAACATGCCGAGGTTCTCAATCAGCGCGTCTAGCTCGTCGTCAGTCATCGGCACGAAGCCCCAATTTTTATCCCACGCACAGTTATAAATATCGCGGAACAGTTGTAGGTCAGCGTGGCGGCGCGTGCGGTCGAGCGTCCGCACCTGCACACGACCGGAGCGCGTCGCACGGCTAGCAATGCGCTGAAGCCGATTGCGAAAGTCATGCTGTTGTGCCAGTTGCCGATCATAATAGAAGCACACGGTATCGAGCATCGGCTGAAAGCCCGCGTTCTTAATCAAGGCTTCATAGTACGGTGGGTTATAAGCGTTCATCAACACCGGACGGTTGAAGTTACGCACGAGCAAGCCCGTTTCTTCGTGCATGGTGAAGCTCTGCGGGCCACGAATGGCGCTATAGCCACGCGCCCGCACCCACTCACTCGCAGTATCCAGCAAGGCTGTCGCTACCGCTTGATCGTCGATCGTCTCGAATGTGCCGAACCAGCCGACATCCTCATCCCAGTAATCATTATGGCGATGATTGACGAGCGCGGTGATCGTGCCGACCAGTTGACCAGCGCACCACGCGCCGAAGTACTGCCCATCCAGATACGCCCACGCGGGGTTCTGCTGAGGATCGAGCAATTCGCGTCGCATCGAGAGCAGGGGCGGCACCCAGTTGGGGTCATCGCGGTAGAGCCGCCATGGGAATTCAAAGAAAGCACGAAACGCCGTCGGGGTCTCGATCGGACGAATGACAAGGGACATAATTGACCTTTCTCACGGGCAAGAGCAATTACCCATCATAAAACGATTAACGGGCATCTAGCAATCTTAAACTTGGCACGATTTTGTCCTTGACAATCATGCCCCTGCTTGCTACTATTCATAACGTTAACACGGTATATTCCACCATAGCTCAACGGCAGAGCATTCGGCTGTTAACCGAAGGGTTCTTGGTTCGAATCCAAGTGGTGGAGCACGCGCAAAACCCCGCCTAACGGGGTTTTGTTGATTCTACAGACAATGCCACAAGCATGATACACTAGTGCCGTTTTGACAACACATTAGGCGAGTATCGATGACCCCAACACGCGACCTTTCGATCGTGATCCCAGTCTACAACGAAGCGGATAACATCCCCCTGCTATACGAGCAATTGAGCGCGGCATTGGATGACCTGCCCCAGACCTACGAAGTGATCGTCGTTGACGATGGCAGTCAGGATGAGAGCTTAGCCCGCCTGCGCGAGATCCACGCGCACGATACGCGCTGGCAGGTCATCAGCTTCCGGCGCAACTTCGGGCAGACGGCAGGCATGGCGGCCGGCTTTGAGGCGGCACGCGGGCGCACCGTGATCACGATTGATGCGGATTTACAGAATGACCCGCGCGATATTGCACGCCTGCTGGATAAAATGACAGAGGGCTACGACATCGTCAGCGGGTGGCGCGTCGATCGGCAAGAACCCTTCTTGAGTCGTCGCCTGCCCAGCATGAGCGCGAACTGGCTTATCTCCAAGATTACGGGCGTGCATCTGCACGATTATGGCTGTACGCTGAAAGCCTACGATCATTTCGTCGTCAAGAACGTGCGCCTCTATGGTGAACTCCACCGCTTCATCCCGGCGCTGGCAAGCCAGCTTGGCGTGCGCGTCGCCGAAGTGCCGGTGAATGATCGCCCGCGCCTGCACGGCACCAGCAAATACGGCATCTATCGCACCTTCAAAGTCTTTCTCGATCTGATCGCTGTCAGCTTTTACCTGAGCTACTTCAACCGCCCGCTGTACGTCTTCGGCGGCTTGGGGATGGGCATCGGCGGCTTAGGCGGACTCGCCCTATTTTATCTGGCAGTCGTCAAGTTCGGCTTCGGGCAGGATATTGGCACGCGCCCCCTATTGAGCATCGGGATTCTGCTGGTGGTGCTGGGCGTGCAATTCATCAGCACCGGTTTAATCGCCGATATGGTGATGCGGACGTATCACGAGTCACAGAAGAAGCCGATTTATTTCGTCCGCGAGCATCTGCACGATGGCGACATCGCGCCCGAGAAAGAACTCGCCTGATAAGCATGCAACAATCCCCGCCTACATCTGCACGCACTTTTTGATTCGCCGGCGATCAGTAGCGGCGGTCGTCGCTCTTCACCTTGATGGGGTCGGGCTTGGCATCGGCTTGATACGCTTTGTAGGACAGGCAAGGCCCGATCGAGATGAAGGGAATCCACCAGAACCACGCGACATCCCAAAGAGCCGTTGGTTTTTTGCATTTCTGGGGCATTACGCGCATAATGGATAACGATTGCTGTTATCAACAAAGGTGTTATGTTTAAAATTCAACGAAGTCAACTGGTTTATGCCCTGCTGGGCGAGCTATTTCGATATTGGGTGATAGCAGGTCTGTTATATTTTCTAGCTGTGGGTGCAGAGGCGCAATTGCTCAAGCGAGTGCTTGAGCTATACATGATCGGTGTGCCGCTGGCACTGACGATCGGGGTCATGACGCTAGTCGCGATCGCGGTGTATCTCTACATTCGCAATCGCTGGGGCTGGCGCAAGCCGCAGGACATCGACGCGCAGATGCAAGCACGCATCCGCCGCCTCTCGTTGACCGATGTCCGACCAGATGAGAACAACTTACGGCAACTCGCCCGTGATTACGAAGCAATCATCCATGAGACGAACAGAAGGGTTAGCGTGCGATGACAACGCGAGCGACTATCATTTGTTGTACTGACCGGAGACGGGTTGAGCGCATCAGCCCGCTTGCCTAGCGACATTGCCATGACCCATCAACACGTCCTCATCAGCGGCGCGACATCCGGCATCGGGCTGGCGACCGCCCTACAGTTGGATCAAGCCGGCTGGCAGGTTTACGCATTGGCGCATCCCGACGACGACTTCGCCCTCCTACGCGAGCAAGCCTCAGAGCGGCTCGTGCCACTCGCCTGTGACATCACAGACGCGGACGCGATCGCCCACGCCATCGCCCCGATTGAAACGCTGGATGCACTGGTGAACAACGCCGGTATTCAGGTCGTCGGCACGCTCGAAACGCTGTCGATAAGCGCCCTGCAACATCAGTTCAACGTGAATATCATCGGACACTTACAGATGATTCAAGCGCTCTTGCCTGCGCTCAAACGCGCCGAGCGTGCGCGCATCGTCAACGTCTCGTCGTTGATGGGCAAAGTTGCTCTGCCGGTGCTGGGGGCCTATAGCATGAGCAAACACGCGCTAGAAGCGATGAGCGATGTCTTGCGGCTAGAGCTAGCCCCGTGGGGCATTGATGTGATTGTGATCGCGCCGGGCGCGGTACAAACGCCGATGACAGCGAGCATGGCGCAACTGCTACAAGATGCACAGACGCACCTCAACGCTGACCAGCGCGCCGATTACGCGCCCCTTTACGCCAGCATGGCGCAAACCCTCGACCGGCAGAATGCCAGCGCCGTCCCCGCCGAGCAGGTCGCCACGACGATCGTCACCGCGATCAAGCGCGATCAACCACAAGCGCGTTACATCATCGGTGCGCCGACCAAGGGTTTGATGCTGATGCGCTCACTCGCGCCCGATCATATCGGTGATGCGATCCTCAAGCGGGCGCTAGGCATCAAGGACTCGTGAGGCTGCTCACGCGCTGAGCGCGCCATCATCGGCAATCTGCTGGATACGTAACTCGGCTTTCTGGAGCAATTGCTGGCAATGTGCCGAGAGTTGCCGTCCGCGCTCGTACAAAGTCACGGAGTCATCCAGCGAGAGATCGCCCGACTCCAGACGAGCGATCACGCTTTCCAGTTCATCATAAGCCGTCTCGAAGCTCATCTCGTCGATATTAGCGCTGGTGTCAGTCATGTCTCATCCTCCACTTGGGCGTTAATCTGGCTATCGTGTAAACGAATAGTAAGGCGCGTGCCAGCTGGCGCATCATCCGCCTGCGTGACCAACACGTCATCGGCGCGACGTGTGACCATCGCATACCCGCGCTTGAGCAAGGCTTGCGGGTTGGCGGCTTCCAGCGATTGCACGCGATTGGCGAGTCGTTCGTGCCGCAATGCCATCTGGTGGCGCTGGATGGTCGTCATGCGCTCACTGAGATCATCGAGACGCTGTTGCATGTCACGCACGTAAGGCGCGGGCGACGTGTGGCGCAAACTGCGACGGGCAACGTCCAGATGGGCGGTGCGCGTCGTGATGTGCTGGCGTGTGGCTTGTACCAATTGCTGGTCAGCACGTAAGAGCGCGTCGCGCAGATCATCGAGGCTGGGCGTGGCGACTTCGGCGGCGGCGGATGGCGTTGGCGCGCGCTGGTCAGCGACGAAATCGACAATCGTGAAGTCCGTCTCATGCCCGACACCGGCGACAATCGGCACTGGACACGCGCTGATAGCACGGGCGACGCGCTCATCGTTGAAGGCCCACAGGTCTTCGATGCTCCCACCCCCGCGCACGACCAGCAGTACGTCACAGGCGCGATGACGGGCGAGGCGGTCGATCGCCTGCACGATGCGCGGCGGTGCATCATTGCCCTGCACCAGCGTCGGACTCAAGATAATCTGTGCCAGCGGAAAGCGACGCGCAAGTACATTTTGCACATCACGAAACGCGGCGGCATCCGGCGACGTGACAACGCCGATCCGCCGCGGGAACGCTGGCAGGGCTTGCTTGCGCTCAGTATCGAACAAGCCTTCGTCCTGTAGCTGGCTTTTCAACTGCTCGTATTTGAGATACAAATCACCGATGCCACCGGCAGGTTGCACCTCATCGGCATAGAGCTGGTACTCGCCCCGCGCATCGTACACGCCGATTTTGCCATGTACGCGCAAGGACTCGCCCTCTTGCGGTTGGATCGCCTGCCGTTGGGCGGCGTAGCGAAACATCACGCATTTGAGCTGGGCGTTGCGATCTTTAAGCGTGAAGTACCAGTGACCGGATGCCGCGGCTTTCATGTTGCTCACTTCGCCCGTCACCCAGACATCTTGCAGAGGGCGATGATTCTGGATTAGATCACGGATGTAATGTGTCAGGTTTTCAACGGTATAAATATCTGTCATCTTATTTAGCTTTAATAGAAAATTGAATCCTCAACAGTTAACGAGTACACTATACAACCATAGTGAAAATTTGAACAGTTCAAACGACGATCAACAACCCGCGCTGAGCGTGTGTGATCATACAAGGAGTGCTTGATCTATGGCTTATCTGAACAAACAAGAACGCGATCAATTGCTGGATGACATCAAGAACAAGACCTATCCACAAATTCGCGGGATTCTCAATCGGCGTGATAAAAAAGCGCAGCTGGCGTACTTTCGTAACGTGCAACAGGTCAACAAGTGGATGACCAAATACGTTCTTGAAGGGTTGGGCACGGAAGTGACGATTGTCGAAGTGCCGATCCAGAATGAGCGCAACCAGCGCAACGAATTCAAGATTGAGGAAATCATCGTCGCACCGACCGACGAAAACCGACTGTAAGGCGCAACAAACGCGCCACGAGCGGGTTGAACATAGTAGAGCAACAGTTTTTGACAACAGGAAAGGATTTTTATGTTACGCACATTGAACATACCCCGTTTTGATACGTGGACAGCGCGTCTCGCTGGCATCGCTTTTTTCGCTATTTTGACCGCTATCTCAGCGAAGATCAGCATCCCGACGGGCTTCGTGCCGATCACGATGCAACCCTTCGTCGTGATTTTAGCTGGTCTTGTGCTGGGATCACGCGATGGTGCCGCCAGCTTAATCACGTATTTGCTGATGATCGCATGGGGTGCGCCGGTTGATACCAATAGCCTCGGCACGGCGGCGTTCTTCGGGCCGACGGGCGGCTACTTGATCGGCTTCGTGTTTGCGGCGTTCGCGACGGGCTGGTTGGTCGAAGCGGGTGCGGATAAAGTGTGGCAACGGTGGCTCGCAGGTCTGGTCGGCGTGGCGATTGTCTATGCCTTCGGCGTGCCTGTCCTCAAAGCCAATATGGGCATCGACTGGGCGATGACGATCCAATATGGCGTGATGCCCTTCATCGTGCTGGATACCATCAAAGCCCTGATTGCGGCGGGCATGGTCGAAAGCACACGCGCCTTCCTCCTGCGCGACTCACAGTAAGCAACGATGCTGGGGTATGAGCCTAGCCTGCCATGCCCCACGCGCAATCTCATAACGGCTATTCACAAAGGGCGAGTATCCACAGATTTTACATCAGGTTTGGTCTTGGTCATAACGCTTCAGCACATCGTCTAGCGACATCAATTCACCATCACTGCTCAAGCCCATGCGCCGGCTCGCCAGTAATTCACGCAGGTAAGCCTGTTCATCGGCGTTCAGACGACTCATGATGCGCGCCAGCTGTGCGTCGTCGTCCGCATCACGCAACGGTTCATGGTGATCGCGCTTGGGCTTCTCATAGCGCACGAGATTTTGCTGCGGCATCAGCTGACGCTGAATCAGGTGAAAGACCCCCGCGACTGCCGTCAGCGCGAGCAAGGGAATGAACGCACACAGCGACATGCTCGCCACGCTCACCCACGCATCATACGAGCCGATCTCGGCAACGGACATCACAAACGAGAACATACATAACCCGACGAGAAACAGACTGAGGCGCGATAAGATAGTGTACGCGCGTTTCATACATCGGTCGCCTGTGCATCATGATCGACCTTGCGCTTGCGCGCTGGTCGTCCGAGTGCGATTTTAATCAGCGTGATGGTTAACCAGTAAAAGCCGAGCATCAGCATGATGCCGATCGCAATCAGCCAGATTTCACGACTGAACAGGCTGAAGCTACTGGCAAGCAGGCTAAAGATAAAAAATAGTGCAATGATTTGACGCATACGGCGCAATCATCTCCTTCACAAAATAACAAGGGTTAACGGCGTTCAAATTGTTCGAGTACATCGTCGAGCGATGTCAGTTCGCCATCATCAGTTAAGCCCATCTCGCGGGCGACTAACAAGTCTTCCAGATATTCGCGCTCTTCTAACGAGAGACGTGCCATAATGCGATCAAGTCGCTCATTCTCGGACAAATCGTAGAGCGACGTGTTGTATTTGCGCTTAGCTTTGTCTTCGGCACGATTACCCCCGCGCCAGCGCTGGAATGTCAACGCGCCGCCAGAGATGAGGGTCGATAAAAACAGCGGGATCATCAGGAACAGGAAGAAAGTCGTCCCACCAAGCGCCAGATTATTAAGCGCGGTTTCCTCGCCCGTGCCAACCACGAACGAGAACGCCAGCGTACATCCAACGAACGACACGGCAAAAAATATGGCTGACCATCGAAAAATACGTTTCATCGAGTGGCATTATCCTCTACTCATCGGGCACAACAACTTTCGTCTATCCGGCTCTTGGGCATCATGATCGGGTGAAGCGGCGCAGGATCGTATTCGGCACAGCACGCGCTTCGTCGATACCGAGCGCGATGCTGACGAGGAAATACGCCCCGCCACCTACCAATACACCGCTGATCGCCAGCGGCACGCCACGATACGGCAAGATCTGGTTCATCCCCCATAATAGCACACCCATCACAATCGCGGCGAGAATCCCGCGCCAGGAAAGCGCCGCAAGCGCCCGATTGTTGACTCCGTTGATGCGACGACTGATGAGCCACCACAGAATCAAGGCTTCGACCAGCGTCGTCAGCGCATTAGCGAGCGCAAGACCAGCGAACGCGCCGCGCGTCAGGTCATCCGGCACGCCGATGATCCGCACGAAAACCAGACTGAGGATGACATTCGCGATGATCGCGCCGATGCCGATCAGCACCGGTGTCCACGTATCTTCCATCGCGTAGAACGCCCGCGAGAGAATCTCCAGCAGGGCGAAGCCGGCAATCCCCACCGCATAAAACGCCAGCGCCCACGCCGTCGCAATCGTATCGGTGCGCGTCCACTCGCCAAACTCAAACACGCTCACCAGTGGCTCGCCAAAGACCATGAAGGCGACAGTCGCCGGATATGCCAGAAAGAGGACGTTACGCATGGCTGACGCGAGACGATCGCGGAAAGCGTCGAGATCCCCTTCGGCATACAACGTCGAGAGCGTGGGGAAAACCGCCGACCCGACACTTTGCCCGATGATGCCCAGCGCCGAAAACATGAGCGTAAATGCTGTGTTGAGCGCGACCAGACTGCCAGTAATCATCGTGCTCGTGAGGACGATATTCACCAGGAAGTTAATCTGTACCACGCCGAGACCCAGCACACGCGGGAGCATCAAGCGCAAGACGCGCATCACGCCCTCAACGCGCCAGTTAGGCAGGATACGCAGGCGTACGCGCAGGGCGGGCAATGCCGGCAGTTGTACCAGCAGGTGCAAGATGGCGCTCAACACGGCGCCAGCCGCTAAGCCGTAGACGTTATTCGCCCCCACCTGCGCGATGCCCGTCAGCGGTGGTAAATTGGGCGCGATCAGCAGTGCGCCAATGATAATCCCGATCGGGTTCATACTGATGGCGATGCTAGGGAGCAGGAAGGCGTTGTGCGATTGCAGGATGCCCATCACTAAGCCGCTGATGGCAAATACAATCGGCGTGACCATCATCCAGCGCATGAGCGTTGCCGTCAGCTGGATTTCGGGCACAGTCGCGCCGGGCAATAACCAGCGACTGAACACTGGCGCAAAGACGATCACCAGCAAGCTCAGCGCCGTTGCCGCCAGCGTCGAGAGCGTCATCACGGCGCTGGCGAGTTGCCAGGCCTGCTCGGGGTCTTTCTCGCGCTGGCTGGCGTAGATCGGGATGAACGACGACCCCAGCGCGCCCCCCGCCACCAGCACGAAGATAATCTCCGGGATACGTTGTGCGGCATAGAAGGCATCAAGCGCGATACTCGTCCCGAATTGCGCGTTGAGCACGCCCGTCCGCACGAAGCCCAAGACCCCGCTTGCCAAAAAGCCAAATAGCACGATCAACGCCGCCCGAATCACCTGCGCGTTGGTCAACGCTCTCGATTGCGCCATAACTGCCGTTCCTCATCTTGTCGTTGTCATTATCTGCCTACAATAATCATAGTGTGATGGGCGGCGGGCGATAGAGCAAGATGCAATGTCCGTCGATGCCATCGCGCTTGCTAATTCACACTTGGCATGATCGCATGGGCTTACTATAATGCTTTCGTTACGTTATAGACGGAGACCGCTATAAAACGCCCAAGCCTTAACGTGGGCGATGATATTTTACAAAGGGAACGACTCATGAAAGTAATCATGCTCCAAGATGTGTACAAGACGGGTGTCGCCGGCGAGATCGTCGATGTCGCTGATGGCTTCGCCCGCAATTATCTGATTCCGCGCAAGATGGCGAAACTAGCAACCAAAGCCGCCATCGAAGAGAATCAAGAATTGATGGAAAAGGTCGAGGCACGGCGCGCCACCTACAACAAATTGCTGAACGACCTCGCCCGCCAGATCGACGGTGTCGAGTTGATCTTCGAGCGGCGTGCCTCGTCGACCGGCACGCTCTACGGTTCGGTGACGACGCAGGAAATCGCCGATGCGCTGATGGAAGCCACCGAGATAGACATCAACCGGCGCCGTATCAGCCAGCAATCCCTGCGTGAACTGGGTGAATTTCAGGTGCCGGTGCGCCTCGGTAATGAAATCGCGCCGATTTTGAACATCATCATCGTGCGCGAAGGCGAGCTAGAAGACTTCCTCGCTGCGCGCGAAGCTGGTGAATCGGTGGAAGAATTCATCGGTGGCGAAGACGAGGACGAAGCCGACATCGAAGCCGCCCCGACCGAAGTGCTACCCGCACAAGCCGCCGCCGAAGCTATCGAGCAAGCCGAAGCCACCAACGCAGAAGAAGAGGATACGGAGACCGTCAGCGAATAACCTACGCTGGCAAGCTCCACCTTACGCGGAAGCCCCCGCAACACGATATAATCAGCCCCGTTAAGCGTCATTTACGGGGCTTTTCCGTTCATTCAGCCGTCTACACAAGGATTCATCATCGTCATGGAGCCATCAGCTTTAGGTCGTTACCTGCGCGAAAGCCGCGAAACCAAAGAAATCACGCTGGATGAAGCCGTCAGTGCGTTGCGGATTCGTCGCCCGTTCTTAGAAGCCTTCGAGCGCGGTGAATTCGAGGGGATCGATTCGCCCGTGCAATTGCGCGGGATGCTCCGCAATTATGCGCGGCACTTGGGGCTAGATGAAGAACGCGTGTTGCAGTATTACGAACAATCGCAGGATAGCAACCGACGTAAACGACGCTTCGGGCGCAAAGTGCAGGACGACCCCGCCCCTGTCGCGCCCGCGACAGTCACCGATACCCAACCGACCCCGCCGCCAACCCGTGACCAGCGGCGTAAGAAGCGGCAGAGCCTTAACCTGCTGGACGTGCTACGGGCGATCATGATGATCCTCGTATCGGTCGCGGCGGTGATGGTCATCGGCTTTGTCGCCTATGATACCATCTTTCAAGAAGCGAGTAGCGAGCTAGAAGCCGCGATGACCACGCCCCCCGCCGCAGGAGAAACAGCGAACGCCACCGCAACGTATACCGCCTCATGGACACCACGCCCGACCAACACCGACATTCCAGACGTGTTCGGCGCGGATATCACGGGCGTACAGGTCGATGTCGAAATTCTCCAGCGGACGTGGCTACAGGTCGATGTCGATGGCGAGACGGTATTCACCGGTATTCAACAACCGGGCGAGCGTAATATGTACACAGGCGCAAACCGCATCGCCGTGACAGCATCGAACGCGGCCGGCTTGAGCGTGATCTTCAACGAAGAACCGCAACCGCCCTTTGGTGAGCGCGGGCAACAGGTCGAGATTGACTTCACGCCGGATGGCATCGGCATGACGCGCGTCAACGCCGGTGACCCGACCGCCACCCCGACCACAACACCCGTCCCGACAGACACGCCGATTCCCGTTGAACAAGCGCCAAGTGCGACGACCACAACCGCGCCGGCCCGCCCAACCCCCGTCAGCGGGGCGAGCGCCGATGAACCGCCGATGACGACCGTCTTAGTCGCCAGCCCAACGCCGTTATTCGGCGGCGACACCGCCCCGACGAGCGTCGCAGACGACCGCACGCGCCCGACGGTGATCGTGACCGTCGCGCAGACCGTCGCGAGTCCCACAGTTCCCGCCGTCACTGCCACCGCGACCACCGCCGCCCTCGTCCCACCGCGCACGCCCCCCGCCAACCCGACCGCGACTAAAGCCGGCGGCATATGAGAAAAGGCGCGCCAATCGCGCATGGCGCTTGACCCGTACTCGGCAATAGCTGTACCCTTAGCATATGTTGCAGTGTACGAAACCCCTAATCGTTGGCAATATAGGAGATAGACAATCCATGATTGCGCCTGCAATTGATTGGCGTGAACTACAACGACTAGCACGGATCATCGGCGCGTGGCTGTTGACCGTCGGCGGGGTGGCGTTGATCGTACAACCACAGTGGACGCATAATCTGCCACCGCCGGACGGGTATGCTGTTGCTCACGCCTACATTATGAACAAAGAACAGCGCGGCACATTCCAGAGTCCTTCGTTTTCGGTCACGCTGGCGTATCGCGCCACGAGTGATGATGCGACGATTAGAAGCGGACGGCGCGTACCATTTGAGGTCTACCATGCGCTGGCAGAAGGCGATACAATGACTATTCATTATGATGTGAATAATCCCTATGTATGGGTGCCGGCGGATAGCTATGGCGCGCAATCGCTCAATGATTATGTACTCGGCATCTTGATGATTGTATTCGGGCTATTCTCGCTCGCCTTCCCCAAGATTATCAGCCTAGCCTCACGCGAGGATGATTTTCAGTATCGCGAGTATCACGACGAAGCCCCCGCCCACCCGTAATCGCCCACCGCAATCGTAAATCCATGTAGTCAATCAAAGGTAATGTTAGAGATGGTCACAGCACATACCAAACGTGATAAATTTTTCCTGATGAGCCTCGGATGCTCCAAAAACACCGTCGACTCGGAGAGCATCGCGCAAGTCCTACACCAGCATGGGATGGTCAGCGTCGGCGTGCCCGAAGATGCCGAAGTGCTAATCGTGAACACCTGCGGTTTCATCGATACCGCCAAGCAAGAGTCGATTGATGCCCTGCGCCAGCTGGTTGACCTGCGAAGCGAGCGCCAGATGGTGATCGCCGCCGGTTGTCTCTCTCAGCGTTATGGCGAGAATCTGGTGCAAGAAGTCCCCGGCTTGGATGGCGTGATCGGCACGCGGCGCTGGATGGATATTTTTGACCTCATCACCCGCCTGCGCGATCGCAAACATCCCGAGCCGATGTATCACCTGCCGACCGATGCCAAGACGATCGGACTGGACGAACGCGGCGTATTGCGCGCCAGCGTACAGGGCGCACATGCCTATCTCAAGATTGCTGATGGTTGCCGTCGCCCCTGTGCTTTCTGCGCGATTCCCAAGATCAAAGGGACGGCTGTCAGTCGCCCGATTGAGAGCATCATCGCCGAAGCCGTGCGCCTGCAAGAGATGGGCATCCGCGAAGTGATGTTGATCGCACAAGATAGCACCGACTACGGCTATGATCTAGGCATGAAGAACGGTCTCGCCGTATTGCTGGAAGAACTGGTGAAAGCCGCGCCCGATATTCCGTGGTTACGCATCATGTACGCTTATCCGGGCTATGTCACGCCGCAGCTGATGGAGACGATCGCCAAGCACGATCAAATCCTGGCGTATCTCGATATGCCCCTGCAACACGGAAGCCGCGAAGTGTTGAAGCGGATGAAACGCCCGGCAAAGGTCGAGTGGGTGTATGAGACGGTGGGTCAACTGCGCGAGATGATCCCGAACCTCGCCGTTCGCACGACCTTCATCGTCGGCTACCCGGGCGAGACCGATGCCGAGTTCGAGGAATTGATGCAATTTGTCGATGATCTCCAGTTCGATCGTGTCGGCGCGTTCAAATACTCGTATGAAATCGGCACGCCCAGCGCCACCCTGCCCGATCACGTCGATGATGCCATCAAGCAAGAGCGTTATGACCGCTTGATGGCTTTGCAACAGGGCATCAGCCTGAGCAAGAATCAATCCTACGTCGGCAAGACGCTGGATATTCTCGTCGAGGGGCACGGGATTGCCGAAGACGAAGACGGCAACGAACTGGATAGCACGATCAGCATCGGGCGCAGTTACCGCGACGCGCCAGAAATCGACGGCTATGTGATCGTCGAGGGTGAATTGCCGCCGGGCGAGATCGTGCCAGTACGCATCACCGGCGCGACCACCTACGATCTGATCGGTACTGTGGATCGGCAGGATGCACAGGTGATCCAGCCGGGGCAGGTCATCAGCGAAGGCATGATTAAGCTCGATGACGTGCAGTGAGGGACGCGCTCAATCGTCTTCGATCATGATCGTATCATCGTCATCCGGCTCGGCGTGGGGATCGCGCTCGACACGTTCGAGGGATTGTCCGCGTCGGATTGAAAAATGATCGAGATCACGCACGACAATCGCCTGCTGAAAGTTGGTCTTGGCTTCGCGCACGATGTCATACTCTCGATAGCGTCGCGAGACGTGCGTCAGCAGGAGATGCTTGATGTTGTGCGCGATGGCGAAATCGGTGGCTTCTTTGGCGGTGATATGCCCGAAGGCGCGTGCAATCTCTTGATCAACATCTAAGAAAGTCGCCTCAGTGACGAGAATATCGGCATCCTGCGCGACATCTGCGATCAGGTCGAGGCGGGCAATATCGCCCGTGATGACCAGCTTCGCGCCTCTCGCCGTCTCACCGAGAACCATGTCCGGCGTGATCGTGCGCCCGTCTGCTAAGGTCACCGCCTCACCTTTGACCAGACGACCGCGCTCCGGCCCGGCTGGGATGCCTAGAGCTTCGGCTTTTTCGGCTAAAAACGGACGATGATCGTCCTCTTTGAAGACATAGCCGAAGCAATCCGGCCCGCGATGCACAACCGGAAACGCACTGACCGTGAAACCGCGCCCGCGATAGATCTCGCCAGCTGCCACATCGGTGATGTGCAAGGGGATGCGCGGCGCGCGATTGCCCAGCACGACATCATAGAGCAGGGTTTTGACACGCTGATTGGTATGCGCCCCGCCCCACAAGAACATTTCGTCCATGCTCTCCCAGCGGACGAAGGTCGAGACTAAGCCACCCAGCCCTAGAATATGATCGAGATGCGAATGCGTCAGCAGGATGCGGTTGAGCCGTTTGAAGCCGATGCCACTGCGTAAAATCTGGCGCTGTGTGCCCTCGCCACAATCGACAAGAAAGCGATCTTCGCCCGCAATCACGGCGATCGATGATAAGCCGCGATAAATCGACGGGGCAGAGGCGGATGTTCCGAGAAAGACAACTTCAAACATGGCAGGTCTATAATCCGTTCCGGTTTGCTAAGTGTGGGGTTGCTATGGCGACGCTCACTCCGGCGCGATGACTTCGATGCCATAGAGGAAAATACGATCACCGCGCACCTCGCCTTCATTGGCGAAGACCTCCAAGCGGACATCCGCACTGCTCCGATAGCCGCCGACGGACACTTCGTAAATGCCGGGCAGAACATTCCGCAGAGGCACATTCACCACATGGATGAACACATCACGCTCTTGCAGTTGCACGGGGTTCACAGCTATCATATCACGGTTTGCCACGAGTGTCACGGGGTCACTAAGGATATGCGTGAAGATGCGCGTATCGGGCGGGACGATGCCCTCAACGCGCCAATACGTGGTTACCGGCACCACCCCTAGCGGCGGATACATCGGGAAGGGATCCGTATCGTAGCCCAACCACGTCAGATTACCGCCAAGGCGAATCGGCGGCGGGATCGGCACGCGCTCCGGCAATTCGGCAATCGTCTCATAGCTGGCGGGGGTCGTCGTCTGGTATACGCCGAGCGCGTCCGCGAGTTCGGTCTGCACGTCCATCACGATGACCGAGCGCTCCGGCAGAGTCGTGATCGGTGTCCCTAGCGAGAGCCAATCAGCGACAATCGGCGGCAATTGGTCGAAAATCTCGGATGTCGGGACGACGACCTGCTGACGCACCCCGCCATCGGTGAAGAGCAAGCCCGCCCGACAATCAACATAGCGAATCGGCGCGCTGTCGTTGTTGAGCAAAAGCAGAATCTGCTGCGCGGGTGAGAGGGGCGTGTTCGGCTGGTGCGGTACGTCCCAATTGGGATAACACAGCACCGTCGGCAGAGCGCTGGCTGTCTGGTCGAGATGGTGGGCAATCTGCCCGATATTGGCGTTATAGGCAATCTGTACGTCTTCTTCCTGCACCCAGTTGACGAATAAATCCTGTCCTGTCCAGTACAGGTTGACACCCAACAGCCCGACAACCGCGACCGCCATCACCGCGCGTGATGATCGTGGCAAAGCCAGCAGAAAGAGCGATAACCCAAGCCCGAACCACAGTGCGACGACCGGCAACAGCACGCTATATGCGCGGAAGTTGGGCGATGCGTCCGCGAGCAGTGCCGGCGGTGCGAGTAAGACTCCCGCGATCAAGACCAGCCCGAAGCGTGGTTCGCGCCATTTATGGACACAAGCCACCACCCCCAGCAAGACGAAAAAGCCGGAGATCGGATCAATCAGAGCGCGATGCGGCAGATTATGCAAAGCCGAGGTATCGCCATCCAGCATCAAGCCCGTCACGCCATCCAACAGCGAGAGCGTGATACTGCCATAATTGCCAATGATACGCTCGCCCGCATCCAGCGCCGGCAGGCGAATCGTCGAGAGCAGATAAGGAATCGCGACGATCAAGAGCATCAGAATCGCGAAGCCGATATAGCTCAACCAGCGTAAGGACAACGGACGACGCAGAATAATCACATACGCGATGAAGACCATCGCCGTCAGCACAACCATCAACCCTGACGGATGCACGTAGAGACTCAAGCCTAGCAATAAGCCCAGCACCGCGAAATCCTGCGTGTTAGTCGCTTCCGGTCGGTTACGGCTGTAGACGGGCATCGTCCGCGCGAGCGAGAGCATGACCGCTGTGATGAGCAAGGGAAGCAAGGCCTCGACCAGAATCAAGCGCGAGAGCAGAGTCGCCCAGAGCATGACGGCGATCAAACCCATTGCGGCTAAGCCAGCGACGCGCCCGTAGAGGCGCACCCCCAGCGAATACATGATCGCCACCGCGCCAATCCCCGCCAGCAACGACGGAATCCGCAAGCCGATTGTGCCCGTGCCGAAGATGATGGTCGAGAGGGCGAGAAGCATGTGATATGTGCCCTCTTGCCCCTCGCCGCCCTCGACTTCGTAGAAGACGCGAATATTGCCACGCAGGATTTCATCGCGCATGAGCATCACATGGCGCAATTCCTCATCGCTGACTCCCGCCGGCAAAGTCGTGAAGTCCCAGAGGCGCAATCCAGTCGCCAGCAACAAGATCACGACTGCAATCGCATAACTCACCCGTCCAGACAAAATGTCTCCCCCTCTGTCTTATCGATCAATTCGCGCCGGTCTCAGCGCACCCGCATCATAAAGCCGTCATCCACGCGCTGAAAAATAGCACCAGCACGCCCAGCACACCATTGACCCACGTCAGCAAGGTCTCGCGGCGGCGCAGGGATTGCCACGTCTGCGGCGTTTCGCTCGTGCCTTTGCCCCGTTCCAGCAATAGGCTCATGCGCTCCAGCGCGGGCGATACCGCGTATTGTAACAGCAAACCGGCAAGCGCCATGCCGACGATCGCAATGTGCTTGACCAGCATCACCTGACTCCAGGTATTGTCGAAGGTCAACATGCCATCGTAAAGCGGATTAGCGGTCATCTGAAAAGAACCGGTGACAATCAACGCGACGAGGGCGAGATTGCTAATCGGGTAAAAGCCCTTACGAAGCTGCGAGAGAAAGCGGTACATCTGCGGCGTTTCGTCCAGCACGCGCCGCACCGCCGGATTAACCAGCAACAGCGTGATCAGGATGCCACCGATCCAGATCACCGTCGCCACTAAATGTATGAACAGGCTAATAGCAAGGTATTCGACGCTCATCGTATTCTTCCTCTGTCCATTCTGCTTTCCACCCTGAGATTATACGATCGCCACAATAGCGATCCATCTGTGCTAATGCGAAGAATGCTGGTCGCAGGTCGCCCGCTGGCGTGGTGATCGCCCACCAGTATTCTTCATCCTGCGGTGTCCAGACGGGTTTGGGGAAGTAGATCAAAGACATCAACCCGACCCATGGATACCAGTTATCATAGGCGTATTCATACGCTTCGACAATATACTGCGCCTGCTGTTCTTCGGTCACGGCGAACCACGCATAGGCCTCGTTGACGGAATCCGTCGTCCAGCCAAATTCTAAAATCGCCATTTGACGGGCGGCATCGCCGTGTTGCACCATAATTTTACGCAAATCTTCCACGCGGCGGAAGGATGCCCAGCGCCCGTAACCATCCGCTTGTGCATCGTCAGGCCCATAGGTGGGCGGTGCGAACCAGCCCGGCGCATGAACGCCGACCGCATCGACATACATCTGGAAGTTCTGCTGATACATCGCATCCAGATACAGATCATCGCGTATCGCTTGTGCGTCGGTGTTGCCCGTCGGTGCAAGCCCCGCCGAGATGATGATTGCGGCGGGATCTGCCTGACGAATCGCCTGGCTACACGCGCCCAATAAATCAACATAGGCGCTCGGATCGGGGCGCTGTTGCCCCCACTCGCGGGCGAGGTTCGGTTCATTCCAGATTTGATAGGCGACGATGCGCCCCTGATAGCGCTCGGCAATCGTGGCACAGTACGTCACCCACTGCTCAAGGTCGGTCGGTGGTGCATCGTGCCCGTCGGCATCGTTGATGGCGTGCGTCGTCGCCCATTGTGGCACTTGCCCTAAGCGGGCGATCAAACGCAGATCACGGCGTTCAATCTCGGCAAGCAGGCGATCAGCCTGTGTGAAGTCCCACGTATCAGGCGCAGGTTGTAGATCACGCCAGGCGAAGGTCTGCTTGATATACGGGATATTCAGCACCCGTTGCGCCCAGTCTAGCTCTAGCCCGACGTGCCCGCTATCCCACCAGTGAAAGACCTGTATGCTATAGGTCAAGGATGTGAAGGGCGCGTCGGTGACGGCATCCGCCGCGAAAGGATCGACGGGGCGCAGAGCATAGACCGCAATCGACGTGATCGCGATCAGCCCGACAACCACGCCAATGAGCATCCGGTAGCGTTTTTTCATAGAGCGATGCCCTGTCTCATCGTGATGATCGGGCATCTTTAGGTCTGGTTGGTGCGCTCGCGATAACCGGCGTACCAGTCGCGAATCGCATCGAACGCGGGACGGAAGGAGAACTCAGGCCCAATCAAGGAGTACGGCACATTATCGTTAGACGGATCCCAGCCGACCTGCGGCCCGTAGTTCAAATTCCAGATGAACGCCAGCCACACGTTCACGCTATCGTCAGTCGCCATCAATTCGAGCGCATCGGTGAAGTACTGCGCCTGCTCTGCCAGCGTATTATCGTCGGCATATTCGTAGAAGCGCGGCGTGCCGGCGAGGTCTTCGGTCACAGCCCAGCCAAATTCTGTGACGCAGAGCTTGGTATCTGCGCCGGCACTGCGGATGCGCTGGATATAGCCTTCCAGCGTACTGCGGAAGCTCCAGCTATGGTGCGGGTTATCGAAGGGGCCGCGATAAGTCGCGGTCGGGTCGTTGGGCACGGCATCCCAGCGCACCAGCGGGCTGATGTTATAGCCGTTGTGGTGGGCACCGACGCAATCCGCATAATCGAGCAAGCCCGCATCAATCAGGCGTTCCAGATACAAGAAATCATCGACCGCTTGATCGTTGGTCACGCCGGTGGGCGCGAGTGCGCCGGAGATCACGATTGTGCCGGGGCTTTCTTCCTGCACCATGTTATACGTGGCGCGCAACATTTCCATGTAGTTGGTCGCGCTCAAGCCGTTGGGCGATGTCCACTCGCGCGCGAGATTTTGCTCGTTCCACACCTCGACCGCGAAGACGCGCCCATCGTAGCGGTTCAGGATTTGGCGCACGAAATCGACGTAATCTTCGTTATCGGCGGGCGGGCCGTGTTCGCTCAGGTCAGCGCCCGGCTCGCGTGCCCAATCGGGCGTTGTCACGATCGAGAGCATCATATTGATGTTGAAATACAAGGCGCGATCCATCGCCAGATCAAGCTCAGCAAAGTTGTATGCGTCTTCCTGCGGCTCGACCAATTCCCAGCGCACCTGCTTCTTGACCCACCGCACGCCGAGGTTCTGGCGCGCAGTGCGGTAATAGCCGTCCAGCACGTCTTGATCTAAATCCTGCGGCACTTGAATCTGAACACCCACTTGAAAGCGTTGATCTTCATCCGGTGGCACAAATGTCGCTTCGGGCGTTTGCGTCGGGGCTTGTGCGACCTGTGTCGGTTGCGTTTGCTGTTGCTGTGTCGTCGGCTCGTCCTGCACCTGCTCCACAACGGTTGTCGGCGGATCGTCAATGGCGACAATCGCCGTCGCCTGTACAGGTTGAGTGGGCAGGGGTGTCGGGCTAGCGATGACCACGATCGGATCGCCGCCCGTGTTACTAGCCGGCGCGAGCGCCACTTCATCGGCGCGATTACGATTGTCATAGGCGAAAAAAATCGCGGCAAAGGTCGCCAGACCCATCAAGAGGGTGATGAACGTCCAGATGATGACGAAGCCGCGAATCGGTCGCCGTTTGGGTGGTGCGGATACGGGTGCTGTGTTGGTTGTCATGATGAGCGAGTCATCTCCTGATTACATCCTACATACGAGTTGCTGTGTTGGTGGGCGGCACGAGCGTCACCGCGCATTGGCTAATGCCTGACATGCCGGACAACTACCGTCCGGTCGTACCATCGCATAACCAGCTTGCGGATCCGCGCCGTAAGAGCCAAAATCAACATTCCACACGATCATCATCCGCACGCGCCCGCTTTGCGATGAGAGCGCCGCCGCCTGTGCTAGCCATGCCGCCTGCTGGCTGAGGGTGACATTTTGCGCCCATGCGAAGCCCGATGGCAAGGGTGGGAAGCCTTCCGGCGTGAGATACCCCAACTCGGTGAAGCACAGGGGACGTTGCCCGCCGATGATGTTCCAATAAGTGTTAATCATCGTCTGGTAGTAGCGCGTGTAGAAGTTATCCCCGCGCGGGTCGTTGCTGGTGACAGTCGGTGGCACGATGCCTTCATTGTAATGGATGCCGACACAATCAGCATACTGCAAAGCGCCGGCGTTGACCATCTCGCGCAGGTAGTTATCATCGTTCCGCACACGTCCGGGGAAGGCGGCTTCGGCACCTGTCGGCGCGAGCGCGGCGCTAATGACCATCGTGTTCGGGTTACTGCGTTTGATCGCTTGATAGCCGAGACGCAGCATCTCGGTGTAGGCAGTCCCGCTGATCTGCCCTTCGGGCCACTCGCGGAAGATGTTCGGCTCATTCCAGACTTCGATCGCATCCGCGCCCAGTGCCGCAATGCGCCCGAGCCAGTTGGCGTAATCGCGCACGTAGGCATCGCCACCGGCGGCGAGGTCGTTGGGGTTGCCGACTGTGCCGACCAGAATCTTGAAGCCGTTCGCCTGAGCATTCTGCACCGTGCGGGCGGCATCTTCCAGCGGGCCGCCGGGATAATAGCGCACCTGCACCTTCATCCACGTCATGCCTGATTGGCGCATGGCACGGATGGCAACCGCGCTACTGGCATTGGTGACATGACCGCCGAGTTCAAATTGTCCGGCGACGATGCGCCCCGCGCCAGCCGGGTTCGCGTTGAAGTTCGTGACACCGCCACCCGTCCCCCCCGCCGGCACCGCCGTTGCGACAATCGGACGTGGCGTGGGGGTCACGGTCGGGGTCGGCGTGGGAGTCGCTGTCGGCAGAGGTGTGGGCGTGGGCGTTGATTGGAACAGCGCCACTTGCGCCCCACTGCGGACGCTCTCGTCTTCGCGGTCTTCTTGCCGCAGGACAACCGCCGGATTGACCGCGTAGTTGCCATCGGGCGCGGCAAGCGTAACAATCAGTTGTTCGTTCAAGTCAGTGGTGATCTCATCGACGACTTCGCCCGCCGTGCTGACCAAGCGCCAGCGGAGTGCCCATTCTGCCGTGACGGGGGTCGTCGGAATCTGCGTGCGGTAGGCATCAATCGCCGCGAGGACACCGGTAGCGCGGTCGTCTTCGAGCAAATCATCGAAGGCTACCCCGCCTAGTGCGAAGGCTGTACTCTTATTCATGCGGAAGCGGAGCGCGTTGCCGGTCGTGATCCACATCCGCGCCGTGACGTTACCGGCCGCATCGACATAATCGAGATACGGCGTGTTCAATCCCGCTTCGATCCCGCCACGCGCTTGTCGCCCGTCGAGCCGCGCCCGAATCTCCGAGCCCGGCAGGATTGTCCCCGTCTCGCTGACGTTATCCGCCTCAACGATCACATCCCCCAGACCAGCGAGGGCTTCATCGTAGCCGATTGAGGTATACGTGCCGGCGATCTCACGGATGGATTGCGATGTCATGTTCAGCAAGATTTTATAGCGATTGACTTCGCTCGTCGCCCAGCGTGTCATCGCATCCACGAATTGATCGCGCCCATTCGCGTAGAGCGTCGGGTTGATGCCCAGATTAATCTGGAAGTGGTCGACTGCGGCACCGAGCGCGCGCCAGTCATACGCGCCCGTCTGCCAGATGCCATCGACATTTTGTGGCGCAGGCACGACCACTCCCAGCGAGCGCCCGACTGCGTCTAGTTCCGCGTTGAGTTGGCGCATGAAGGCGACGAAGTTCTCGCGCTGGTCAGGTGCTACGCCGCGATAATCAATGAAGATGCCGTCGTAGCCGTTACTGCTCGCGCCCAGTGCCAGTTGGCGGGCGTGCGTCTGGCGCAGGGTGCTATTTGCCAAAATCGTGCTGACGGTCTGCGTGTCGATCGCCAGTGCGCGCGGATCGCTGAAATCGCGGATCACGGGCATCAGGCGATAATCGGCATTCGTGCTGAAGCCACCCGCTAGCCCGCCGGTCAGCGTGCCATCGGCAAGCGGTTGCAAGCCCGCCGGCGTGACAATCGTCGCGACATCGGCAACAGCTGGTGTGAGGACTTGCGTCACATCGTAGGCAACCAGCACTTCGGGTACATCCGGCACTGCCTGAAAGATCGCCACATGCTCAGGAATGCGCTCGGTGACAGCCTCAAGGCGGTTGCCGTTGGTCGTCGTCGGGATGAATTCCCACGCGCCCCCTTGCCCATCTTCGACCCAACCGTACATATCCAGCAAATCGGCGCGGGCGTTCCCCGGCAGGCGCATACTGAGCAAGACGGCAGACGGGTCAGCGCCCGTTGTACGGATCGAATAAACGGGGCTTTGCAGGGCGAGATAATACGGCACGGCATTCTTGACAGCCGGAATCCAATCGCCTGCGCTGGCGTTCGCCGCTTCAAAGTTCTGGAGCGATACGCCGCTCAAACGTGCGCCGAAGTCGTCCTGCGGGTCAGCCGCCAGCGTGAAGTTAACCCCCCCATCCGGCGCGGCGAGCGTCTGCCCGCGGGCATCAAGCGTGACGAACTGCTCGCCGAAGAAGCGGTTGTACAAATCGAACGGGGGTAAAAACAACCCGACGACGACCAGCACGAAAGCCACAAACAAGGTGACGAAGGTCGTCAGCCAACAGCCGATGCCGCGGCTCTGTCGTCTGGGATAAGCGGTTGTAGAAGCCATGTAATCCTCTTGCATAAGCGGTTAATTTGCCGATTGAATGTCATATTGTGCTTGCAATATAAAGAAAAATACCGCGCCCGATTATCGCAGTATTCTTGGATTCTGTGTAGGTTGATTCGAGGCGCGTCAGGTCACCGAGCAAGCACGACGATTGTGCTTGCTCGATACCAGAGAGCGCTATCGCTTGTCGGCGGGGGTTCAGCGCCCCATCGTCGCACACGCCGGACAACTACCATCAGGGCGAATGATCGCGAAGCCGCCCATCGGGTCGTCGTTGTACTGGAAGATGTTGACATTCCACACAATCACCATACGCACGCGCCCGCGATTACGCGCCAGACGGATCACCTGACCGAGCCATTGCGCTTGTTCAGCAACCGATGTCTCTGATGCCCATAAGAAAGCGGGTGGCAAGCCGGGATAGCCTTCCGGCGTGAGATAGCCCAACTCGGTGAAGCACAGCGGACGACGACCGTTGACGATATTCCAGTAGGTATCGACCATGCCGTTATAGTAGCGCGTGTAGTAGGGATTGCGCGGATCGCCGCTATTTTGCAGGGGCGAGACGATGCCTTCATTATAATGCGCGCCGACACAATCCATGTAGTTCAACGCACCAGCGGCGACCATCCCCGCGAGATAGCGATCGTCATTCATCACGTTGCCGGGGAAGGCGGCTTCGGCACCGGTCGGTGCCGGCGCGGCGCTGATAACCCATGTGTTAGGGTTATTAGCTTTGATGGCGTTATAGGACATCGCCAGCAATTGCGTATACCGTGCCGGGTCGATCTGACCGGCGGGCCACTCGCGCGAGAGATTCGGCTCATTCCAGATTTCGATGGCATCCGCACCAAGCGCGGCTAAGCCACCGACATAGGCGGCGTAGGCTTCAAAGTAACCGGGGTTATTGACCTGATCGGGTGCGCCGACCACCCCCAACAGCACGCGGAAGCCTTTCGCATGGGCATCATTGATGAAGCCCGCCACCGGCGAGGGATCATTGCCCTGTGCATAGCGCACTTGAATCTTCGCCCACGTCATGCCTGCCTGCCGCATGTAATTGACCGCAGTCGGGTCTAAGCCGGCGACATGCCCCCCATAGCCGAAGCCACTAATGGGCGCAGTGCTGACGACAGGCGGTGGAACGGGCATCGCTGCCGGCGCGGTTTGCGCGGTGGTGGTACCGCCGCCGGGCGCACCAAGCGCGAAGGGCGCGTTAATATCGACAATCGGCAAGGCTGCTACTTGATCGGCATTGAGGCTGATATACTGCGCCGAGACCCAGCCGACCGTCCCCGCTTGATTGATGCCGCGCACCCACCCCACTGAAGGGTCGCGCCCGTCGATGTTGATCGCTTCGCCCGTGCGTAAGCCACCCACGCGCCGATACTCGGTGCTGGGGCCACTACGCATATTGACGTTGACGGTAGCAGTTGCCGCTGTGCCATTACCAACCGGGGCGCTGACAGCCGCTTGTCCGGCTGGGGCTTGTGCGGGTACTGATCCCGGCGGTGGTGCGCCGATCGTCACCGATGCTTCGCGCGCGATCACCGGCAATTGGCTAATCTGCGTCGCGCTGACGTTGAGATACGCGGCGAACATCCAGCCCACCGAGCCATTCTGCGTGATGCCACGCACCCATGTATTGTCGCTGATGCGCCCATCGAGCGCGACATTCGTGCCGGCGGGCATCACTTCTAGCGTGCGCCATTCCGTCCCTGCACCAACGCGCAGAGTCAGATCACGTTGCACGGTAGCGACCACGCCAACCTGTGCCACGCTGATGATCGTGCTCGCCATGAGCACCCCGATCAAGAGACTAATTTGTAACAAGCGTCTTGTGTTCATGTGCAAAAATCCCCTATTAGCCATTCCAATAGTTTTTGGCGCTTTAGGATGTCGCGTGGGCAATATCGTTTTTTATCCCTGAGCATACGCTCAAGGAACGCGAGTTGCTTGTAAGGATGCGACATCCTAGAGAACCATCGTTTTTCGATGCTAAACGTGCGGAATTGTAGCAAACAGTCTGCATTTGTTCAATTCTAACCGGTGGGCGTTTACCCTACTATATGCCCACAAAAGTTGTCAGGGTTTTTATCTTGCCACCTTTTTGGAAAAAGGTGACACCAAAAACTTATCATTTGTGAAAATCATAGATTTTCACGCTTAAAGTTTTGGTCAAGCTTTTGCAAAAGCTCGTGGGTTTAAAGGGCAAAGCCCCTTAGGAATTTAACCAAAAACTAAATTGGTCAACCACTACGTTGCCAACGAGCGGTCGCTTGCTTTTATGCTGAATTGCGTTAAACTCTCCTGCATGACTGACATCATCCAACTCGAACAACAAGCGAACGGGGTCGTCATCATCACGTTCAATCGTCCAGAGGCGATGAACGCGCTCAACCTAGAGGCGATGGCGACATTCAAACAAACAATCATGGGCCTCGTGCGTAACGATCACATGCGCGTGCTGGTACTGACCGGCGCGGGTGATCGTGCGTTCTGTAGCGGGGGCGATCTGGTTGAGCTGAGCCAATACCCCAAAGAGAGCGATGCCCAACGCATGATTACGACGATGGGCGACGCGCTGATTGTCATGGAGCGTTTGCTCGTGCCGGTGATCGGCGCAATTAACGGTTACGCGCTCGGTGGCGGCAGTGAGATCGCGCTGGCGTGTGATATGCGCTTCGCGGATGAAAACGTGAAGATGGGCATGGTACAGATCAACATGGGTTTGATCCCTGGCTGGGGGGCTGGACAACGCCTGATACAGACGGTCGGCTATGCACAAGCCATAGAACTCCTGTTGCGGGGCGACGTGTTGCAAGCTGAGCAACTGCGCGCGCTGGGGCTGGTCAATCACATCACGTCGGCAGGCGCGGCGCTCGACCATGCGCTGACCTTCGCCAACCAGATCGCAGAGCGCCCGCGCAAAGTGGTGCGTGCCATCAAGACCATCATGCAAGCCGGACGAGTCAACGAATATGAGAGCGCGCTCCGGCTTGAGCGCGAGTTATTTCCGTCTTTATGGGCTGATCGCGCCCATCTTGATGCAGTCGATGCGTTTTTACAGCGCCAGGCCAATAAACGCAAGCAAACACCGGACGAACAAGACACAGGATCACCATGAGCGCATTTTATGAGATGGTCGCCCGCTACTACGATGCCGAAGTCGGCGATAAGACGGACGACTTACAGCTATATAGCCAGCTCGCCGCCGATTATGGCGCACCGATTTTCGATGTCGGGTGCGGTACGGGGCGCGTGTTGTTGCATCTCGCACAAGAAGGTTATCGCGTCCACGGCATCGACGACAGCCAACAGATGCTCGACCGGCTCGACAATAAGCTGAAAGCCCTGCCCCACCTGTACGAGCAGATCAGTTATACCGCAGGCGACATCATGCGCTTCACCAGTGATCGCACGTATCGCCTTGTGCTGTTGACTTATAACGCGCTGATGCACTTCCACACGCAGGATCAGCAATTGCAACTGCTGGCAACCCTGCACGACCTGACCGCCGATGACGGCATGCTCGTGATTGACCTGCCGAACGCCGGCGAAATCTTCGCCACGCAAGAGACGGACGCGCTGATTGTCGATCGCCGTTTTCTAGAGCCAGAATCAGGGCATATGGTCATGTTGCAATCGACCAGTTACCTAGATCGCGTCACACAGTTGATGCGAGTGCAGTGGATTTACGACGAGATCACCGCCGATGGCACGGTGAAGCGTCTCTTTGCCCCGCATGTGTTGCGTTACTTCTTCTATCCTGAACTCAAACTCTTGCTTGAACGTGTGCGGTTCAGCATCGTCGGGGTTTATGGGGGCTATGAGGGCGAGCCGTTTGAAGATGGGTGCGAGCGCATGATCGTCTACGCATCGCCCCAACGTGATTAAGGTTTATCGTAGCGCGTGCGGAATGTATCGAATTCGCCGGATGCGCCTCGCCAACTGGGATCAACCTGTTTGACCTGTGCATGGGGTGATCCTTTGTGCAAGAAATCGAGCAAGGCCTGCAATTGGTCGTCCGTGCCTTCGGCAACGACTTCGACCTTGCCATCTGGACGATTGTAGACCCAGCCTGTCACGTCGAGTTCCTGCGCTTTCAGCGTCGTATGATGGCGGAAGCTAACTCTCTGTACGCGCCCGTGTATGATCGCATGTAAGCGTTTATGTGTGTCTGCCATGATTGTCTAGCTCCTTTCCTATGTCTATCATACGTCGGTTTGCCCCTGTTGACAGTAGGAGCTTTCTCACGTATATCTTGGTCACCTATCCTATGTTAAGAAATGGGGATTAAGATGCGGTTTGTTCCGTATATTAGCTTTATCATCCTACTCAGTGCCTGCAACGTTTTGCCGGCCGTGTCCCCGCCTACCCCGACTCGCAACTTCACTGCGCCGACCATTGCTCCCAGTCCGACCGTCATCATCCAGACATCGGACGATCTCTACGGTGATACGCAGATTGGCGGGGCAAATAACACGCAAGCGGCTAACCTGCCCAATTCGGGCGCGTTGCCACCGCTGACCAGTGGTACAAGAACAGCCGACGGTGCCGACACGGTACAACTGGTGCTGGATAACGGCGAGATTGTGAGCGGTGATTTATACACGCAGGAGACCCGCGTCCCCGGCATTCTCTTGCTGGGGGCTAATCGGCGCGCGTGGGGCTTGCTGCCGTCAGAGATTTTCGCACGAGGGGCGAGCGTTCTGGTGGTCGAAGCGCGGCAGGCGCGTCCGGCTGATTTAGAGAACCTGCTCACATCTTTTAGCGAATACCCCGCGGTCGATCCGGCGCGGATTGCTGTCATTGGCGAGCGCAACTTCGCCGATGCGGCTTTGCTGGGCTGTGCGGCATATCCGATTTGCGACGCGCTCGTCCTACTCAGCCCACAAAATCCCGATACCCTGCTGGACGTGATGCCCAATTACAACCCGCGCCCGATGCTAGTGGTCGCCACTGCCGATAATATCGCCGCGCAGGGCTTAGCGACCGTCTTTGCCGATGGCTCGCAACGGTTACAGGTCGCTAGCGGCGACGGAACAGCGATGCTGGCAACGAACGCTAATCTGAGTCCACAGATTGCGGATTGGCTGGTGACGATACTGGCGCGGTAGTCCTTTGAACCTATTATGCCGAACACATAGCATCCGACAAGCACATCAAGCACATGCAAGAAGAGGAAGGGAACAACACCCTTCCCGAAGTTTTAAGGACAACGCGCCTGAGTATTTATAGCATCGTGCTTTTGCTCACGATCGTAAAGTTGCGCCTAATTCCTTCCCCGTCAGGTAGATGATGCTCTTGCGCGCTTTCTTGATTTTCTTGTCGCTCAGCGTCTCATCGCCCTGATACGTCAGCGCGTAGGCGAGGCTTTTGTGACCGACTTCGATGCTATCGCCGGTGTAAACATCGAACAGGCGCACATCCTTGAGCAAGTCACCGCCAGCTTTACGGATCACGGCTTCAACGTCCGATGCCGGCACATCTTCCGGCACGACCAGCGCGATGTCTTCCAGCACGGGCGGCGCAGTCGGCAGGGCTTGCACGCCGAATAACTCCGGCATCGCGTCGATGATCTGCTCTAAGTCAAGTTCCGCGACCAGCACCGTCTGCTCTAGCAAACCGAAGCGTTGCGCGACCCGCGGATGCAATTCGCCGAAGTCGCCAGCGTACTCGCCACGAATATGCAAGGATGCCGCGCGTCCCGGATGCAGGCTTGTGTGTTGCGAGCGCGTGAGGCTGTACGCCTGGATGTGCAACCCACTGAGCAAGCCATCGACCACGCCCTTCATATCGTAGAAATCGACGACATCGGTACTCGCACTGCCCGTCCAGCCAGTATCCTGTCGCGCACCCGTCAGCAACAAACCGAGGCGGCGCGGTTCATCGGGCAAGCCCGCCCCGTGCTTGAGATAGACACTGCCAATCTCGAACACTTGCTGACGCGGGACAAAACGCGCATTATTCGCCGCGTTCTCCAGCATATTACGCAAGAGCGTATGACGCAGGACGTTCTTATCAACCGATGTCGGGTTGACGACGCGCACGTAATCCGCCGCTGGCAGGGACGATTCTGCACCATCGGGCACGAGTTCGGCTTCGGCGGCGACCGTCGTGAAGCGATAGCTGATGTTCTCGTTCAAGCCCAGCGCCACCAGCATATCGCGGATGTGTTCTTCGCGCTCTAGCGATTGATTGACGCGCTGTTCCGGCATTTCATCCGCCATGATTGTATTCGGAATTTTGTCATAGCCCAGCACGCGCGCGATTTCTTCCACCAGATCAGCAATGCCCACGTCACCGGTGCTGATGTCGGTGCGGTACTCCGGCACAACAGCGTGGATCACATCGCCCGCGATGGTGACATCGAATTGTAAGCGGCTGAGATAATCGGCGGCTTCCTGTATGCTCACATCCACCCCCAGCAGGCGCGGCACTTCGCTAATCGGCAGGTCAACCGTGATCGGATCGGGCTTGCCGGGGTATTCGTCGATCACACCCGCGCAAATTGTGCCGCCGCCCGTCTGCCGCATCAGTTCGATGCCGCGCGTGTTGCCGATCAAGGCGCGTGAGGGGTGAATATTACGGCTGAAGCGCGTGCCGGCTTCGGTGAAGATTTTTTGCGCCTGCGCGGTCTTGCGAATCGTGATGAAGTCCCACGCCGCCGCTTCCAGCAGGACGTTGGTCGTCTCATCGCTGATTTCAGTCTCCGCACCGCCGATCAAGCCACCGAGACTCAGCACACCGGCCGTATCGCATACCAGAATTTGCTGGTCGCCCAGCTGACGCTCGACATCATCCAGCGTTTTCAGCGTCTCGCCCGTCTCTGGCAAGCGCGTGATGATCGTCGGCGCGTTGCCGCCCGCCCGCGCGACCAATTTATCATAGTCGAAGGCGTGCAGGGGTTGCCCGATCTCGAAGGTGATATAATTCGTGACATCGACGATGTTATTGATCGGGCGTTGTCCGATCAGCTTCAGGCGGTATCGCATCCAGAAGGGCGACGCTTGCACGGTCGTATCCTTGAGCAGAGTCAGCGTGAAGCGCGGGTTCAAATCGGGATTGCGAATCTCGATCGTCGCTTGTCCGGCGATGGGGTCGCCTTCTGCGACGAAATCGTAAGCGGGCTCATACAGCGCTTGATTGGTGAAGGCGGCGACCTCGCGCGCGACACCGATAATGCTGAAGCCGTGTCCTAAGTCCGGCGTGAGTTCGATTTCTAGCACGACATCGCCCAGCACATCCTGTAAGGACGTGCCCGGCACATAATCGTCGTCGTGGTCGAGTATCATAATGCCTTCGTGTTCATCGCTGATGCCCAGCTCTTTCTCCGAGCAGACCATGCTCTTGTTGTAGATGCCGCGCAATTCTTTGCCCTTGAGCGTCATCAGCTTTGCTTCTTCGCTGTGACCGTCATAGACGACCGCGCCCTCTTTGGCGAAGGGAGTCCATAAGGGCGGGTTAAGTTCGCCCTGTCCTTTGTACTGGAACAAATTCGGCGCACCGGTGACGCACTGCTCCAGTTCATCACCGCCATAATCGACCATCGCCAGCACCAGCTTATCCGCATCGGGATGATCTTTGACTTCGCGGATCGCGCCTAGTAATACCTTATCGCGATCCCAGACGAGATGATCGCTCTTGGGATAGCGAATACCTTCGACTGTGCCCTGTGGCACGCCGATGTATTCGATCTTCGCCACTTCAAAACCGGCGAGTGTGAGCTTCTCAGCGAGTTCTTCGACGGGTATATCTTTAACGTTAACATGGTCATTGAGCCATGAAATCGGCACACGCATGATAGGGTATCGCCTCCTGTTAGGTTGATTGAGATGTGTATTATTCAGGCATTCATCAGAATTGGTCTAAGAAGCGCAGATCGTTGCTCCAGAAGTAACGAATATCTTCGATACCGTGCTTGAGCATCGTGATTCGCTCAGGCCCCATGCCAAACGCGAACCCTGTCCACTCGCTGGGGTCATAGCCGCCGGCGCGTAACACGTTCGGATGTACCATGCCACTGCCCGCAATCTCAAGCCAGCCGGTATATTTGCACACGCGACAGCCTTCGCCATCGCACAAGAAGCACTCGGCATCCACTTCCATGCTCGGCTCGGTGAAGGGGAAATAGGATGAGCGATAGCGCATCTGCACATCCGGCTTGAACATGCGCTTGGCGAATTCGTGAATCGTGCCTTTGAGATCGCTCATGCGAATATTGCGCCCGATCGCCAGCCCTTCGACCTGATAGAACTGCACTTCGCTCCGTGCGGTGATTTGCTCTTGCCGATAGCACATGCCGGGCAGAATCACACGGATCGGCTTACTACCGCTATCGCCCAGTTCTTCCATCGCGTGGATTTGCCCCGGCGAGGTGTGTGTACGCAGGATGATGTCGGCTTCATCGGTGTAGAAGGTATCCTGCATATCGCGCGCGGGATGATCGGGCGGGAAGTTTAAACGGGTGAAGTTGTACTCGTCGGTCTCCACATCACGACTGCGATACACCTGAAAGCCCATATCAGCCCAGATGGCGTAGAACTGGCGCAGGGTGACGGTGCTAGGATGTAAACGCCCCAGCGACCGCGGGCGACCGGGCAGGGTAATATCAATCGTGCCGTGTTCGAGGTCGTGCTGTAATTCGGCTTCTTGCAGGGCGGTTTGCTTGGCTTCATAGGCTTCGGTCAGCTTGCTCTTGAGCGCGTTCACCCCTTGCCCGTAGGCGGCGCGTTCATCTTTAGGGAGCGATCCAATCTGGCTCAGCATCCCGCGAATCACGCCCTTATTGCCAAGATAATGGCCGCGCCACTGCGTTAAATCGGCGCGGGTCGCGACGGCTTCTAGGGCGGCGAGCGCTTCGACTTCGACGCTCTCAATTGATTTCACATCATCTGCCATGCACACTCTCTCCTTCGATCAATCATTGCATACAATCATCCGACTCTGTGGGGGCATGAATCAAAAAAGCCCTCATCCCGTAACAGGGACGCGAGCGCTGTGAGCCTCACGCGGTACCACCCTGCTTCGATGTGCGTCATGATGCAAGCTCGTACACATCGCGCTTGTGATTGTCGTTAACGTCCGACAAAACGAGGTCAACTACTGGGGCATGATGCCCGTTCCCTGCCCGACTCCGAAGGGAATTCCACAACAATGTTCGCCGATGCTCGCAATCAATGGCACGCGACTCCCTGTCAACATTCACGCTAATTGTGCGCCCTTGTGGACTGTCTTCATCTGTGTCTTTGTGTGGTCATATGTTGTTAGTATCTACCGGCAAAAACTATACAGGCACATAATCGCCCCGTCAAGTATGGAAACTTTAATCAAAAAACCGTATTGAACCCTTGCGAGACTTTAAAAACTTTTTAAAATAGACTTACACTCTTGAAAACCCTTTCAAGCCATGCTAATTTGTAAAGAGAGGATAGAATATGTCAAACGATCCCAAGAAACTCCGTATTGAACCGGGCGCTGTCTATTCACGACAGGAAGCCGCCAAAGCACTAGGTATTAGTCTGAGTACGCTCAAACGCTTGATCAAGAAAGGTCATCTGCAAGTGAGCAAACCGGAAGGTATGCGGCGCGTGTTTATCACCGGCGAGAGTATCATCAATATGCTGAAAGATACGCAACAAGCCGAAAAAGGTGCATGACATACTAGACAAATGCTGAGAAACGTGCTTTAATGAAAATTAGTGTGTAAAGCATACACAACACAAAACGACGAGTACTGGCTGGTCAAGGCGTACCAAGTACAAACAAACGCCTATTTTATTGAAATCGAGTGATGAAACGCTATTAATTTAGGAGGATGCGCCGAGAAAGCGCAAGTGACCATGATGATTTATCAGCACATACTGAGCAATGCAGACACCCACACGTTGGGTGGACTCTGCCTGCAAACCGGCATTGCGAAATTACGCAGTGGCGCAGGTATGGCTGTGTATTCATCGGCACTACGGCCGCACGGCTTTAACCTGCCTGAATTACTCGCTGATTGGCAAGCAGAATCCGACGTGTGCGCGACCGCAGTCGCCGGACGTGGCGTATACAGTGCCCAAAATGGCAACAGTAACGCAGAACCAATTAGCGCGATTATTAGGTGTTGGTCTCATGGAGAGCAAAAGGCGAAGGAGGCGTTAGCAACCTGACCTAGAGCTATCTACAACACCGAACCACTGAGAACCGAAATAGGTTACGACAGGGGTATGAGACCAACACAACGTCTCATACCCCTTTTTGATTTTTATATTTAGTAGCACCAGAGGTGAAGATTACTATGAGCCAGAAAAGCACCGTCACCGAACACTTGTTAGCCGTTAGCCGTGACTTGCAGATTGCCGATGTGCTGGAATTCATCGACGACCTACACAGCGCCGCTAGCGACGGACACAGCCAGGACTTCACCGGGATGACCGAAGCTGAGGTCATCAACTACTTGCGCGACCTGATCTATACGGCTCAAGAAGCTGTCAGCGAGTTAGAGACAGCACAGGCCCGCAACCGCACCGCCAAGAAAAAGCCCAGCTTACGTATCGTACGCAAGTATGAAAAAGCGGGCTAGCAACACATCCAATACATGCCAAGGAGGCAACGGTATGTCGCAGGAACAATCACATAGTGGCAGGCAAAGCCTAAGAGATAAACACGCCACGACCGATGGGTATCCGGGCGCAAGTTGCCTAGGATACAAAATCAGCAAGACCCAATTAAGATAATCTCAAGTATCGAAACGGCATGTAAGCAACACCCCTGTACCGATCGGCACAAGCAACATCATCTTGACAATCCACATGGGCGGTCGATCCTCGCGAGATCGATTGCTCATTTTCACAATGTTAGCGCGCTCGTTTTGTGATAGATTCAAACAGAGTAGACGCACACCGATCATGATCGCTTCATACTTATTCAAAACGATAACACGCGGTAAACTCGTGTTAAATGCGGTATAATAAGCATAGATCAGAACAATCGACCGCACAATAATCTTACGTTAACACAATCGTGCTAAAATCGGCGATGATGTTTAACGCAAATTAACAAGTATAATGAGTAGTAGGGAGAAGAAGACCCTCGTGTCTGGTAGCTCTGTATTGCAAGAGAGAGTTCTCCTGCTCAACGGTAGCACTTGGGAACCCCTATCGGTCATCACTGTTCCCAGAGCCATAAACCTACTGTTGGCGGAAAAGGCAATCATGGTGGAGGAAAGCGGGAAGTTCCTGCGTACAGTCCGCAAGAAATTCACGATTCCGTCCGTCATTGCTTTACGAACATACGTTAACGTCCCGCGTCGCAAAGCTCACTGGAGCCGCAAAGGGGTGCTGGTGCGCGATAATTACACGTGTATTTACTGCGGCGTGCAACCGGGCCAACTGCAAAAGAACAAAGTGCTGGCGAAGGGCGATTTTACGATCGACCACATTCTGCCAAAATCGCGCAAGGGGCGTGATACATGGACGAACACCGCGTGTGCGTGTGCCGCCTGTAATCATCGCAAGGGCAATCGCCTGCCGAACGAAGCCGGTATGAAACTGCGTTGGGAACCCAAAACACCACGGACGAGTTATCTCGTGATCGCGTTAGGCACGGGCCCATCCGTCTGGAAGCGTTATATTGAAGTGTAACACTTCGGCATAATGCCTCTAACAACCGCATGTGAATCTCGCGACAGAAGCGCGTCTCCTCCTCTCCACACCGCTTCTGCTGTTGTAGTCTGTCTCTCTCAATTTTCTCTCGTCTACCTGAGACCATACATTCCAGTGCAATCGCTTTTTCCGCAAGCTCTCCTCAAAAAAGATGTGGGGCATCGCCCTGAGCGATTTAGGGTGAAGGCTGAAGCGCCATCTAAGCTAGCATGGAGCTATACACCATCAGTACAGCATTAATTAATTCATATGTTCGTAGCCACTTTCAATTTTGTTTCAACAATCAAGACTTTATGTGGTAATAATTTATCACTAAAATAATTTACGGTCTTAATGGTAATATATAACTGCATAAATATTGGTAACACTATTTGTAACGAACATTACAATTTGTAATTTATAATACAATTGTGGTTGTTCAAAACGCGCTTGCAGGGCGTATAATAGCCGTTATTAAGATTGCTTAGCATAATGATTACAAATCTACGTACATGCACATAACAATATGTGTGCTACCATATAGAAAGGCCAGTGGTGATAGCATATGTCTTTACAACATATCCTGCTAGGTTTACTAGGTGAACAACCCAGTTCAGGGTATGAACTGAACAAGCGACTGCAAGATGTCGGACAGCATTTTTGGGTAACAGAACAAAGTCAAGTCTATCGAGCGCTGTATAAAATGCTCAATCTGAATTACGTCGAGTATGAGACGGTCATTCAAGAAAATAGCCCAAACAAGAAAGTCTATCAGCTAACACAAGCCGGCAAGCAAGCATTGGAGCAGTGGCTACAGCAACCGATCGAACGCAACCAGCCCTTACAAATCTGGTTGGCACAAATTTACTTAGGCTCGTCACTCACAAGCGAGGATATCACCCGACTGATCGAGGCGCGCATCGACGAAGTGGATAATAAGCTGGAATGGGCGTTACAGCGTCTAGCTAACGAAGCGGGACAAACCCCGCGCATGACGGAAATTCGTAGAATCACGATTGAATATCACATCAATATGCTCGAAAATGAACGAGAGTGGCTCATCGGTATGCGCGATCGCATCCAAGCCCTGTAATCGGTCGGTAGGCGAAAAAATCCCAGAGACACATGAACACGATATCCTTCTTCTATAGTGGCGTGCGCTGGCTATGGCGATACGGTAGCCGGCTTGCGATTTTCAGCATGTGCTTGATGATATTTGTACCGCGTTCAGCGCCCCTGCCGGTCGATCGCTGGCGCGGGATTGCCCTGCTGACGATGGATGAGCAGTTCAATTATCTGGCGTGGGAAGCCGACGCAATCCAGCGCAAAGCCTACCAGCGCGTGTTCGGGCAACAGGCGCACATGAGCGCGACACAGCAGGCGCAGGTCGTGCGCGATTACTTTGATCGCTTACAGACGGTGCAAGGCATCGAAGCACAGATCGCGAGCGCATATGCTGACCCCGATATCGACCAGCCCGCGACCACAACAGCCGACTGGCAAGCCCAACGCGACCGCCTGCAACAAACGCTTGATCGACAACAATTGATGGTCGAGGCAATTCTTGAAGCACAGGTCGCGACAGTACTGGTCGAGGCGGGCTTTGGCTACGGTGGTCAGCTATTCCCACCGATGGCGATGCACTTCACCCAATTGCCGAATTTGCTGGTGGTCTCCCCGCGTGATGAAATCCAACGGCGCATCGACACCCTGACGCTGATCGCGATGCCGATTGACGAGATTACCGCGCTCGAAAGCACGATCGACCAGCGTTACGATGTCGCATCATTGGTGATTCCCTTAGGCGGCATCGCGCTCTATCCCGCGATGATTTATGAGACGGCATCGCTCCCCCACGCGATCGAGACCTTCGCGCATGAGTGGCTACATCATTATCTCTTCTTCTACCCGTTAGGGATCAGTTACTTCACGGGGACGGGCGACGAGGCGATTATCATCAACGAGACAACAGCGGATTACTTCGGCAAAGAGATCGCCCGACAGGTCATTGCGCGCTATTACCCTGATTTGCCCGCACCGCCCCTGCCTACACGCCAGACGACGACACCCACTACCCCGACCGACCCGACCGCGTTTGATTTCAGCGCTTTTATGCGCGAGACGCGCATCACGGTTGATGAGATGTTAGCCAATGGCGAGATCGCCACTGCCGAAGCCTACATGGAAACGCGCCGCCAAGCCTTGTACGCACGCGGGTATCGCATTCGCAAGATCAATCAGGCCTTCTTCGCCTTCTACGGCAGTTATCAGGCGGGGGGCGGCATCGTCGGTGCCGGTGGTGCTGACCCGACCGGTAACGCGGTCATCCGTATTCGCCAGCAAAGCCCCAGCCTCTACGATTTTGTCGTCACCATGCGCGATGTCAGCAGTCGGGAGCAGTTGCTCGCGCTGGCAGAGTTAGAAATTCGTAACTGACGGAAACGCTTTGTTGTATTACAATTGAATTCCAATTCGGTTATTATCCGCAAGGCACTTTGACGAGCAACACATAGGAGTTTTGATCATGTCTCAGGTGGAACTACATTGTGTCCATCGCCACTATTTGAACAACAACGTGCATAAGCTCATCTTGCAGGATGAGACATCACACGCGGTTGACGATGCCCTGATGCATCTCGATCGCATTTTAGAAGAACATCCTGTCGATGAGACCTTATGCCTGTTCATTGATGCGCGTGTGGGCGTGCCACCGCTCAATTATTTCTTCAGCGAATTGCGTAAAGTTTATGGCGCGCGCGAGGAACTGCCGCCGATTCGTGCGGTTTACATCTACGAGAAGAGCATCATGCTCTCGATTTTGCAAGCCTTCTTCAACGCGCTCGGCACGAACGCTAGCCGCCGCTTCATCCGTGGCGGCACCGATGTCGAGGCGCTAGAATGGCTGACCGGCGACACATAAGCCTTAAGACACGGGCGACCGTCACCGACAGTCGCCCGCCCCGCACTCACCAGTCGCGCAGAAGTGCCGCCATCAACGCCGCTTTCTTGGGCAAGCTATTGACGAGCACATGCTCATGATCGGCATGTAAGCCGCCACCTTCAGCCCCTAAGCCATCGATCGTCGGGATGCCGAGCGCCGCCGTGAAGTTGCCATCGCTCCCGCCACCCGCGCCATCTTCGCGCACAGTGATACCCGTGCCCGCGGCAATCGCCTGCACCTTGCCGAATGCGTCGCCATCGCGCTCCATCGGTGGGCGGTGGCTCAGTTGCGTCACGGTGATCTTCGCGCCGGGGATATAGGGCGCACGATCCATGATTGTCTCGTGGACGCGCTGATAATCCCGATCAGAGACGGTGCGGACATCGACACGCGCGCGCGTCTTCGCCGGGATGACGTTGGTCGCCGTGCCGCCTTTGACGACAGTCACCGAGACGGAAATGCCGTTCTTGAAGTCGTTGAGCTGGTTGAGTTCGAGCGCGTGCTGGGCAAATTCGATGATCGAATTCACGCCCTGTTCGGGTTCGTTACCGGCGTGCGCCGCCCGCCCGTCGATCGCGATTTCGTAAGCGGCGGTGCCTTTGCGCCAGGTCTTCAGCGAGCCATCCGCGAGTGGCGGCTCTGTGACCAACACGAGATCGCATTGTTGCGCGGTATCTTCGATCAGGTCGCGGGCGTGCAAACTGCCAATTTCTTCATCGCTGCTGACCATGTACCAGATCGGGCGATCGGGCAATTGGGCGAGATCGCGCAAGCCTGTGATCGCCGTCAGTGCAATCACGATACCGCCCTTCATATCGACGATGCCCGGCCCATACATGCGCCCGTCATCATCGTGATGAATCGGCATCTCGGCTAGCGTGCCGACATCCCACACGGTATCCATATGTGAGAGAATCAAGAGCGGTTTGCCCGTCGCCGCGATATTCCACTTGGCGAGCAAAATATCGCCGACATCCGCGCGGGGATGCACATCGACAGTTGCGCCGGCCGCCTCGAACTGGTGTTTGATGAATGCGCCCATGCTATCGACGGCGGCTTTATCGCTCGATGGACTCTCGACTTTGACCATCTCCGCCAGGAGATCGACCATATGCTGGCGCTGGTCTTCAAAATGTGCGCTTAAATTCGTCATCGTATTCTATCCTCAGCTTAAATCGTTCATATGTATGGGGACTCAATAGGGGCACAGGTCAAGCGCGGTGTACGTCGGGCTACGCACGCCATAGCGGTTGATGAAGCCCAGTGCTTCGTCACGCTCATCGATGATCGCCTGCACCGCCTGACAGGCGCTGTTGAGATCGTTGGTCTCTTGTAGGCGGTTGACGAAGATATTCGCCATCTGCACGTAAACCGGCATATCGTCCTGTGTCTCGCCCTCTTCTAGCGGGAAAGTATCGTTGACCTGTGTCAGCGTCTCGATGATGCCCGCGCCATCCCCCAGATAGGCGTAGGCTAAAATCTGGCGGTAGAGCGCGTAGCTGATGACCGTCACTGGCCCATCGTTGAACCAGTAGCGCAGGTCGTCGTCGTCCAGCGCGAGATCGTACAAACGCAGGGCATCTTGCATCTCTAGCTGTGAGAAAAGGCGATCGCCCTCATGCACAACCTGTATACGATAACGCGGCGGGTTGAGCTGTATCCGTGATAACACGTATAATTCGCCATTCCAATCGTAGATGTTCGTGCCAGTACGCAGGGGGCCAGTCGCCGCCGTGCCGTTGTTATCGAGGTTGACAATCAACTCAATCACGGAGTCGCTGTCGAAGTCGCGCACGTCGGGGACATCGAGCGTGAATAGGGGTTCTGCCAGCAGATTCACGAGACCGCCATCAGCCACCGACCAGCCGATAATTTGCGTCTGGAACTCGCACACTTCGACGTTGCGGCATTGTTGGCGCGCGAAGATCACTTCTGCCGGCAGGTCGTTGTTGATCTCGCCCAGCCAGACGAGACGCGGCGGCGCGATACCATCCGCGATCGTCTCATACAGTTGAACATAGCGTCCGTTCTCACATCCAAGAATCAGCAGTGTGCCAACATCACCCGGCGCGGAGTAGCCCATCACAATCTCGACCTGTCCCTCGCCCGTCAGGTCAGTATCGGCGCGCAAGTAGCCCTCATCGCCGAATACGTCCCACTCGGCGATCATCGCTGTCCGCAATGCTTCGGCAGAGCCGCCGCTGTTCAAGAAGCGCAAGATGCTGTTGATCGCCTGATTACGGCTGGTCGGGCTGGTGCCGAGGGTCACATCGCGAGCGGGCGACGGGCAAGCACTGGTATTCGGCGTGGCTGTCGGGCGTACGGCGATTGCCGCCGCTGTCGCCGGATTCGCCTCTTGCACGAAAGCCGCTTGCGGCGTGTTCAAGCGCCCCGCTAATCGCTGTCCGAAGGTCGCCGTTGGAAATGGGCGATCAGTTGGCACGGTATTCAGCGGTATTGTTGGCTGGCACGCCACTGTTATCAGCAAGAATAAGATGAAATAGCTCAAGGTCGTTTTTCTCATAGAGGACAGTATAATGATGCTGATTGAACTGTGCCAGATGGGAATCGACCATGACCGAGATTCAAATCCGCCCTGCGACCGCAGACGATGCCCCTACCATCCGCCAGATGATCTACCGCGAACGACTCGACCCGACCGCGCTCAAGTGGCAGAATTTTCTAGTCGCCGTCAATGGCGAGCAGGTCGTCGGCATCGGGCAGGTCAAGCCTTATCCCAATTGCCGTGAGTTAGGCAGTCTGATCACAGCACCCGATTATCGCGGGCAGGGCATCGCGACACGCTTGATTGCCGAATTAGAAGCCCGCACCGAGTATCCCTTGTATTTGTTGTGTGAAGCCAAGATGGAAGCGTATTATCAGCGTTTTGGTTACCAGACCATCGCATGGCGCGCGGCACCGCTAGCCCTCAAGCTGAAGCTCACGCCAGCCTTGCTCTTGCGCCCGTTCGGGATTCGTGTGCTGGTCATGCGTAAAACGGGGGTTGAGGGCAACAAACAGCGTTAGAAGCGGTCTACTGCCCTCGTCAATCGTAGCAGATCAATCCTGTTCGGTCAGCTGTTCCACCAGTTCAAATTCTTTCTGCGCGTTGCGATGACGCAGATACATGCTACCGAGAAGCGCAACCACACAAGCAATCGTGAACGCCAGCCCCAGCAGTAAGAACTCCAGATTATCAGGCGAATAGAAGAAGCCGAGGAAGAAAATCTCGAAGGCGTTGGCGATGTCCGCGAGCGCGTCAGTATCGGTAGTGCCGGTAGCGACCACGCTATAGGTGAAGTTGCGGAACTGATAGCCGTAGATCGTGATCGCTTCATCGTCGATTGTGTAGCTTGCGCGCACCCAGTCGCCGCTGTCCAGCGTGATCGTCTCGACAGCTTCCGGTTCGGCAGTGCTTTCCGTGCCGAGATAGGTCTCCAGCGTCACATGAATGCCATCCAGCACATCAGCCGTCGGCACGGGGTCGCCCTCTTCAAAATCGGGCAGGGGCGTGCGTACCGGCAGAGCGATCACGTCGAAGCTGGGGTTTTCATCGAGCAAGGTGGCGACAAACGTCCGATCACTGCGAATCAGTGCCATCGCGGTGACCGTCGCCGTGTCTAGCTCATAGACATGCTGAAGCCATGTGCCATCGGGTAAGCCGATGCGCCGATCAATGTTTGGGTCAGGTAGATCGTCATCGACGAGCGTCGTCACGGCAGTGCGTAAGGCTTCGGTCGCGTCCAGCGTATCGATTGCCATCATGTGCAAGGTCACGTTGAGGTCATCATTGACGAACAGCGCGACATCATCGGTACTGCCGTTGTCCCAATTGCCCCCTAAAATCGGCACGTTGAAGTTATCGTCCGAGCGATAATAGGGGATAGTCTCGCCATCTTCGGTCATCGTCTCCTGCGCCTGCACACTACCGGCTACAACCAGCAGGAACAGGCACAGCAGACGGATACTCATGCTCAGTCGTTTCATCGGTGATTTACTCACTTAATACCTGCATCTTGCGGATTTCGAGCGCATCGAGCATATTCTCAAGGCGAATGCGATACCACATCAGCGTAATCGGCACGAGCGTTGCGTACAGGATCAGGGACGGCACGAGTGCCATAACCACGCCAGCTGTCGCTTCAAAGTCGCCCTGCGCGTTTTGCGGGCTTGGGCCGATCACGGCGGGGTGAATGGTATCGGGGCGAATGCGGATGATAATCAGCGTCAGGAAAACCGTCGTGAATGCTAGAATGCCGTAGACCGACGCAAAGCGGCGGCGCGTATCGGGGTTTTCGATACCAGCGCGTAGCATCAGGTAGGCGGCATAGGTCAGGATCATGATAGCGGCGGATGTCAGGCGCGGATCCCACAGCCACCACGAATTCCAGATCGGGCGCATCCATGCGATGCCCGTCATCAGCGTAATCATCGAGAGCGCCGTGCCGACTTCGACACCGGCAACCGCCATCCGATCCCACTTGGGATCACGCTTGATCAGGTACATGATGCCGCCGACGACTGTCGCGCCATAGGCGACGAAGCCCCCAAAGAACGACGGCATGTGGATGTAGAATAGGCGTTGGACTTCGCCCTGTGCGATGTCCGTACCAGCGGCAAATAAGCCGAGATAAAGCGTGATCGCCACGCCGAGCACTGTCAGGATGGTCAAAATCCGCAGTACATTCGGGAACGGGGTCATCTCGACTGTGTTCTTGGGTTTTTCATTGGGGATTGTTGCAGTACTCATAGCATTAGCTACCTTTAAAATATATCCTTACGTTTTGTGATAACTTTGGCTCTTTGGGATGTCGCGTGGTTTTTGTTACAGGGGCTTTGCCCCCGCGCCCCCACAAGGAACTGTCGTTCCTTGACCTTGTTCATTTTGAACGCTATGCGTTCAAAAAAGCAAAAGTTTTTGGCATTCCCTTTTTTCAAAAAGGGGACAAAAAGAGCTTGACCACGCAAGATACGAAAGACCCATCTAATCGTGCAGATGTGCGAATAGATGGGCAACCGTGCGCCCTGAGCGCGTGCTATCCTGCTCATGATGATCATGTTTGAAAGGATAGCACAGCGTATGAGTCAAATATGGACAACCCCCAAGACGTGGGTCAGCGAACCCTTGACATCGACGGACTTGAACACGCACTTGCGCGATAATCTCGATTTCCTCAAGAATCCGCCGACGGCTGTCCACGCCGCCGACCAGGCTAGCGATTATCAGACGACGAGTGCTAGCTTCGTCGCCGTCGATAGCACGCATTTCGATTTCTCGTTGACGACGGCGGGTGGCGCGGTCTTGCTCAGCTTTTATGGCGTGATGCGCCACAGCGATACCGGCGCGGCGTTCATGGATGTCGCGGTCGATGGCGTGCGGCAGGGGGGCAATGATGGTCTGGTCGTCGCGCATTGGCCCACAGTTGATAACCGCGCGATCTCGGTCTGCTTCCAGCATCTCGTGACGGGCTTATCGGCGTTCAACGCGCATACGTTTGAACTGATGTGGCGCGTCGCGGGCGGTAGTGTGACGCTCTTCGCCGGTGCTGGCACCACCCAGCGCGATTGTATCCCCCAGTTCTGGGTGCGGGAGGTGAGCTGATGCAACACATGAGCTTTCGCAAATTCCCCGTGAACTTAGCTGCGCTCGACGAAACCCTGCGCGATCAAATCGGGTCGGTCTACGTGGGTGTGAGCCGCACGCCACAACAGGTGCATGTCTATCTCGATACAGAGGCCGGCGATGACCAGCGCGCACAGGTCGAGCAGGTGATTGCCGACCACGACGCGGCGCAGGTCTCCCAGCGTCAGCAACGGCGATACCGTCGCCGGCAGGCGCTCGCACAGGCGCGGATGGCACGCGGGTTAGAGCTGGATATGAGCGATTACGATTTTTCCGATGGCATCATCCGCCAGCTAGCGCGTAAAGTCGCCTGGCTTGAGCTAGAATTGCTGGACTTACGCGAGGACTAGCGGGCAGGTTGGGGCGCGCAATGCGCCCCGTTTGCATGTACAATCGGTGACTAGCAGTGGCGACATATCAATCACAAGAAAGGACACCGAGTCATGAAATGGGAATATCTCATCGTTTACGTGCAGGATAGCAAAGTTGCCGAAGATGGCACCGAGCTTGACCAGTTTTTAGATGCCGATACGTATACCGATAAGCTCAACAAATACGGTGACGCTGGCTGGGAACTGGTGGCGATGAATTGGACAAATGATGGGGCGCGGGCGGCCTTCAAGCGACCGCGACAATCCTGAACGCGGGCGATCGGATCAGGCATGAGTGGCTCATGCCTATCGTATGATGATCGCTGTCAATTGCTCTCAGCCTGCGCGTCCGTCTTGCCGAAGCGCCGCTTGCGCTGGCTATAATCGACCAGTGCGTCGTAAAAGCACGCTTTGTCGAAGTCGGGCCAGTAGACATCGGTGTAGTAGTACTCGGAATATGAGCCTTGCCAGATGAGGAAATTGCTGAGCCGAAATTCGCCACTGGTGCGGATGATGAAATCGGGGTCGGGCAGGTCGCGCGTGTAGAGATGCTTGCTAATCAAGTCCTCGGTGATGTCGTTGGCAGGGATGTCCTGCTTGATGATGTTCTGCACCGCGTGGACGATTTCATCGCGCCCGCCATAATTGAAGGCCACGTTCAAGATCAGGCGCGAGTTGCCGCGCGTCTTCTCGCAGGCTTCGACCACTTTCTGCGCGAGGCGCGGTTCAATCCCGTCTAACTCCCCGATATGGCGAATCTGTACCCCTTCGCGATCGAGTTCTGCCAGTTCACGGTCGATGACCATCTCAAGGATACGCATCAACAGTTGCACTTCTTTGCGCGGGCGTGCCCAGTTCTCGGTCGAAAAAGCATAGATCGTCAAGATTTTCACGTCGTATTCCACCGCCGCGCGGATGATCGTCCGTAGGTTTTCCGTGCCCTGTCGATGCCCGGCCGAGCGCGGTAAGCCCCGTTCCTGTGCCCAGCGTCCGTTGCCATCCATGATGATTGCGACGTGGTGGGGCGTATTCGTGATGTCCGTCACCGTATCCGGTTTGGTCTTATCATTGCTTATGATTGCCATAGAGTTATTAGCCTCAGCTATTGCGAAACGATTGTAGCAGTTTCCTACCTATGTTGCTCTTATTATACAAGTAAAGGTGTGAAAATTCTTAATTCAACGCCGGATTCGCGTTAGCGCGCGCCCGCGTATGTCGCCCGCGGGCGGTGCGATATGTCGGCGCGCCATGACTCAAACCGCTAAAATATCTTCTTCTTTGTCTTTGCTCATTTTGTCTATTTGGTTGATGTATTTGTCGGTATATTCCTGAATGTCGTCCTGTGCGCGCGTGCTATCGTCCTCGCTGATTTCGCCATCTTTCTCTAAGTCTTTGATGTCCTTCATGGCATCGCGGCGGATGTTACGAATGCTGATGCGCGCAGTCTCCGTCATCTTGCCCAGCGCTTTCACCAGTTCCTGACGGCGTTCACCCGTGAGGGCGGGCATATTGAGGCGGACGATGCCGCTATCCGTGTTCGGGTTCACGCCCAGATCGGCTTGATTGATGGCTGTTTCGATCGCTTTGACCGCGCTGGGATCAAAGGGGCGAATCTGGATGGTCATTGACTCAGGCGTGGAGATATTGGCGAGTTTACGCAGTTCGGTTTGTTGCCCGTAATAATCGACCATCAAGCGATCAACAAGGCTGGGGCTGGCACGGTTGCCGCGCAAGCCCTGTAAATCTTGCTGGAAGACGCTAACCGTCGTCTTCATCTTATCTTCGGCTTCTTCCATCGTTAAATCGAGTAATTCAGACATAAGCGTCCATCCTTTGTGGCTTTATTTTTTGAATTCGCACGGGTTATTGTAGCGTATTGTGACGGTTTCATACAGAATTAAACGCTGGCGGTGGTTATACCCGCCTGCAATCGGCGTGGGTCTACTACACGACTACAAAAGTTTTGAGGCTATTTCTTGTTACCTTTCTGGAACGCTCTTATGTCGAATGTGTGCAACAGTCATTTAGGACTTTGCCCTGAGACCCATGAGCTCTTGCAAAAGCTCAACCAAAACTTTCACAGCTTGCTTTTTCAACGCAATTGCGTTGAAAACAAATGGTTTCAAGAGGCGTAAGCCTTTTGCAGGGTGTGGGACAGCGTTCCACTTTGCACAATGTTTACACATGAGCCTTCTGGAAAAAGGTAACATCAAAATGAACAAGGTCAAGGAACGACAGTTCCTTGTGGGGGTGTGGGGGCAAAGCCTTTGCAACAAAAACTACGCGACATCCCAAAGAGCCACTTTTCACAATTAAAATCGAAGTCAATTTATTGCGAAAAAGCGTGATTTTGATACACTTAGACATAGTATTTAATCAAATGGTACTTTTGTTAATTAAAATGGAGCATACAAGATGACAAAATTGCGTTTTTTCTTCGTGGCGATGTTACTGCTGGCACTGCCGGTCTGGGTTATCGCACAGGACGACGACGACAGCGATATGGATATGGACGAGCCGGTGCTGGGCTTCTGGGATGAATGCCCGACTCCGGAGACTCTCAGCGGTGACGTTGAACTGGGCGTGATCTTCGGTCTCTCTGGCCCGATTAGCGTGTACGGCGGCCCGCAGAGCAACGCCGTCCAGCTGGCAGTCGATGAGATCAACGCGCAGGGCTATCTGGGCGATGCGACGCTCATACCGCTTTTTGAAGATGCACAGGGCGATGCCGAGCAAGCCATCAACGCGATGACGAAACTCGTGGAAGAAGATGAAGTCGTCGGCGTGATCGGCCCGACGCTCTCCTCGCAAGCCTTCGCCGCTGATCCGGTCGCGCAGGAAAACGGCACGCCGGTCATGGGCGTGAGTAACACGGCAGTGGGCATCACCGATATGGGAGATTTCGTCTTCCGTGATAGCCTGCCAGAAAGCGCCGTGATCCCCGGGACAGTCGCGCAAGCAGTCGAAGTACTGGGAATCGAGCGCGTGGGCGTGATGTACGGCGATGACGACGACTTCACCCTCAGCGGCTATGATGTCTTTGTCGAGGCGCTGGAAGCCAACGATGTCGAGATCATGGGCGAAGAAACCTTCGCGGTCGGCGATGTCGATTACTTCGCACAATTGACCAACCTCATCAACGAGGACATCGACGCGCTGGTCGTCAGTGCGCTGGCGGCAGAAGCGACGCAGATCATCATCCAGGCGCGCGAGAACGGCTACGATGGCACGATCATCGGTGGCAATGGCTTTAACTCGCCGGCGGTGCTGGAAAATGCGGGTGAAGATGCTGAGGGCGTGATCGTCGGCGCGGCGTGGAATAACGCGGCGGCTGACCAGACGCTGAGCAGTGAGCTGTTCATCCAGAACTTCGAGGAGGCATACGGCTTCTTGCCCGATCAATTCGCCGCACAAGCCTATACCGGCGCGTGGTTATTCGCGACGGCGATCCGCTGTGCTGATAGTAGTGACCGCGCGGACATCCGCGACGCGCTCGCTGGCATCGAAGATTTCGACAGCCCGCTCGGCACCTTCAGCTTTGCTGAGGATCGCAACCCGATCCATGATCCGGTCGCACAGATTGTAATCGATGGCGCATTCGTGCCGCTTTCGGTTGCGATGGAAGCCATGACTGACGAGTAACTACGCCTATCATCTGACGTTTTAGCGCACACATGGGGGGACGATGCACAGTCGTCCCCCTGTGGCGTGTGCCTCATGATTCTATGTTGAACGAGTAGCCTGCCGATGGATGTCACACAATTTTTACAACAAACGATCAATGCTGTTTCATTGGGCGCGATTTACGCGCTGTTCGCGCTGGGTTATGCGGTCGTCTTCAGCATTTTGGGCGTGCTCAATCTCGCCCATAGCGCGATCTTCATGTGGGGAGCGTTCATCGGTTTGCTGGCGCTCACGCCGGATACCGCGCCGATACTGCTGGCTTTCATGACGGCGACGCTGATCCTCAGCCTGCCCTACTGGTTATTCGAGCGACACATCGCCACGCGCCTCTACGACGAATTAGGTGGCGTGCCGGGGGCGCGTCCCTTCATCATGCTGGTGGTGCGATCGCTGGTGCTGTGGGTGGCGTGGCAGGTCGGCGGCGTGATCTATGGCGTGACCGTGACCTCCCTCAGCGCTGAGATTCAAATTGCGCCGATTGTCGCGCTGGTGCTGGCGATGCTGGGCGGCGGTGTCATCAGCGTGCTTCTGGAGTTCGTCGCCTTTCGTCCTCTACGCGAACGCAACGCCGCCCGCCTCGCACAGTTGATTAGCAGTATCGGCGCGGCGCTGGTGCTGGTCAATCTGGCACAATTCGCGTTTCAGGCGGTGTTCGGCATCACCGAAGCCTACTACCCGCGCAATCTGTCGATCGTGCCCTTCATCGGCAGTGATCCGATTCGCATGGGTGATCTCATCGTCCAGCCGATTCGCGTCGTGATTCTGGTGATCGCGCTGGCTTTGATGATCTTACTGCAATATATGGTCACGCAGACGCGCATCGGTCAGCAGATGCGGGCGGTCGCCTTCAATCGGCAGATTGCCAGCTTGCTCGGCATCGATGTCAGTCAAGTTTACGTGCTGACCTTCTTCCTCGCGGGGATTTTCGGCGGGGCGGCGGGGATGCTGTTCGGCATGGTCTTTTTGCAGGTCACGCCCTTCATTGGCGAGAGTATCGCGCTCGTCGGCTTGACGGCGATTGTGCTGGGCGGGCTTGGGACGATACAGGGCGCAGTGCTGGGCGGTTTCATCGTCGCGGCTTTGCAGACGGCGAGTGTTGCGCTCGGCGGCAGTAACTATCGTAATGCGGTGGTCTTTATCCTGCTGTTCGTGCTGTTGCTGGTGCGTCCACAGGGCTTACTCGGTCAACCAGAGCAGAACAGGGCGTAAGCGTATGGATGCGATTGCCACGACGTGGACATTTTTGCTGGAACAAGTACTGACTCTGCTCTCGCCCCTGGGCATCACCGAATCGGTGCTACAGTTCATGCTCATCAGCGCGATGCTGGGCTTGAGCATCTACCTGACGCTGTATACGGGCATGTTCTCGCTGGCGAACGCGGGCTTCATGGCGATCGGCGCGTATGTCGCGGTCATCATGACGCAGGAATACGACTTCGCGCTGTGGGTGGCGATTGTCAGCGGCACGCTGGTGGCTGGTTTGATCGCGATCCCGATTGGCTGGCCCGTCTTACGCTTGAAGGATATTTATCTAGCGATTGCGACAATCGGCTTCAGCGAAGTTGTGCGGATTACGATTCTCAACTTCGATAATTTGCTATCGTCTTTTCTATCGTGCCGCCCGATGATCGACCTCACGCGCTGGCAGAGCTTGTTCTTGATGTGTGACCCCGATGCTGAGCGCGTGCGCCTGCGGATTGTACAGGGGGCGCGCGGCATCAAGGGCATCCCCAAGCTGACCGAAACGTGGATGCTGGTGCTGTTCTTGCTGATCGTGATCTTCCTGTTGATTCGCCTGCATCGCTCGCGCTTTGGGCGGGCAATGGCGGCGATCCGGCAGGATGAACAGGCGGCGGCGAACATGGGCATCAACGTCGTCTACGTCAAGAACGTAGCCTTCATCCTCAGCGCGATGCTAGCGGGGGCGGCGGGCGCGTTCAACGGGCACTTGACGCGCATCATCACGCCCAATGCCTTTGATTTTAACCTGACGGTCGATATTCTGGCGTATGCGGTGCTGGGTGGCACGCAGTCGTGGTTGGGGCCGGTGGTCGGCGGCTTCGTGCTGACCGCCCTGCCAGAGACTCTGCGCTTCGTCAACGAGTATCGCGGGCTGTTCAACGGCTTGATCCTGCTAGCGGTGATCGTCTACTTGCCGGGCGGTCTGGTCAATATCGAAGCCTTCCGTAAGTTCTGGTATGATCTACGCCAGCGCGGTACCGATGAGAAAGCTGTGCCCTGATGGGGTCTATCACCACCAGCAATATTTGTGGCTCTTTAGGATGTCGTGTGGTTTTTGTTGCAGGGGCTTTGCCCCCCACACCCCCACAAGGAACTGTCGTTCCTTGACCTTGTTCATTTTGAACGCTATGCGTTCAAAAAAGCAAAAGTTATTGGCGTTCCCTTTTTTCAAAGGTTCATGTGT
>DAOTTV010000071.1:0-18779 GCA_034437755.1 Anaerolineae bacterium
TTGTCTGAGGGTATCTTGTGCTTAAATGTCGCAAGCTATCCGCGAGGAAAACTCAGCACACAGCACTCAGAACTAATGACAGCAACTGCTTCTCACTTCACATAGAACGTATCATTGTATCGTCTGTCTAAGGGTGTGTGCCTGTGTCGGTCGGCAAGACGCGGCGCGGGCAGTCATCTCAAATGAAAAAGGGACAATCGCATGAGACCATACCAAATTCGTCCGCATTTAGAGACGCTCGCACAACAGGTGAACGGTATCATCAATTATTATCGCCAGATGCTGGATGATGAATTCATGTTCAACGCTGGCATGCAAATGCCGCAGGTCGCCACGATTTTCGATCGTGTCGGCAATCAGCCATTGTTGTTTCAGGATGAGATGCTATCGCTCGTAGATATCCTGACGCTGATCGCTTACCGCTACGGCTTCGAGACTGTCCAACGCATTGGTCACGGCGGCTATGCGATCGTCCTCGGGCATAAAGTCCATCCTGAAATCGCACGTGAACAACGGCGCGTGCTACGGCTCGTGCCTGAGCATCATGTGCGGAATATCTTACATCAGGCGCAGGATCCCCCGCGTGATTTTGACGTGCGCCTCGACGAGAACAACGATCCTATTCGTGATCGCAAGTATCCTCTGCTCTTGTCGGATTTGTTCTTGATGCCGCGCCACACGACGAAACTCACATTTTGCGATGAAAATGGCGATGTGATACAAGCAGGAGGCTACCCAGCACATTTGCACTGCCAGCTTCTGCCAGAAGTCTATCCTTTCACGAGTTCGCATCTCAACGTCCAGCAAGCGCGAAGCGCCGGCAATATGCTAGAAGTTGCGCTGGCGACGCTAGGAGTCAGCGTGGCGGATGCCCACGGCGGCAATGGTGGGGCGCTGGTGGGGCGTGATGGTCAGCCGCTGATGTACACGGTATCACCGACCGAGCAACATTACATACCGGTTGTGCTAGATTATGGCTACTATTCGCGCATTGGTGTTCGCAAGCTGACGACGATCCTCGTCGAAAACGGCATCACGCGCGAACAAGTACGGGCGATGCTGATTCATCATGGCAGTGATTTCCAGCTTGGGCGCTCTGAATCGTGGGTGGTCGATCTCGCAGAAGCCATCGACGAGTCAGACTTACCGCGACGGGCGTTCGGACGTTTGCTCTATCACGCGCATGTGACCGTTCTCAACCCGTCGATGTGGATTAACCGCGCTGAGTATCACTGGCGCACAATCAAAGAGACCTTCTATCCCGCTTTACAAGCTCAATCGCGCCTCGCACAGTTGTATCCTGATTATGATGAAGTCGTCTTTCCTCAGCGCGTTGAAGAATATACATTCACGCTACGCTCATCTTGAGGGCTTAATTATCCCTTGCAAAAGATTGCACCATACCTATAGTGATACTCAGTATCATTTACAGTGAGTATGGAGTGATCTTCTTTTGAAACGTGTCATATATCGCATGTATATCGTACTGGTACTGCTCGTCATTGCTGTACCAGTTATCGCCCAGGATGACCGTTTGCAGGTCGTCGCATCGCATAGTATCTTAGCTGATGTCGTCAGCAATGTAGCTGGTTCCACTGTCGATGTCACATCGACGATGCCGGTCGGGGCAGACCCGCATAGCTTCCAACCGACACCTAGTGATTTGACAACCCTCGCGGAAGCCGATCTAGTTTTCATCAATGGCGCGGGCTTCGAAGAAGGTTTGCTCGAAGCTATCGAAAATGCCGCTACGGATATGACGATTGTCGCTGTCTCCGATTGTGTCCCGATATTGAGTCCGTCTGCTGATATGCACGACGACCACGATCATGAGGACGAGTCGCACGATGATGAAACAGCACGCGAACATTGTGACGATTATCATCAAGCTTTACACGGCGCGGATGATACACACGATGTGATGTATGGCTTCGCGTGCGAGGGCGCGGCACACGATCATGATGATGGCGACGATGCACACGATCACGGTAACTGTGATCCGCATGTGTGGATGCTCCCCGAAAATGTGATGGTCTGGACGCTGGCAATCCGTGACGCGCTCACCGAGCTTGATCCATCAAATGCCGACCTGTATGCGGCGAACGCCGATCAGTATATCGCGACTCTCTCTGCGCTGACCGATGATTTCATCGCGCCGATGATTGACACGCTAGTGGTCGATGATCGTATTTTGGTCACAAGCCATGATACGCTCAGCTATTTAGCCGCCGCGTATGACTTTGAAATAGTCGGCACGATCATTCCATCAGCATCGACCATCAGTGATCCGAGTACGCGTGAGGTTGCGCGTTTAATCGACACGATCACGCAGGCGGGCGTACCGGCAATCTTCGCTGAGACAACCGTCAGCGACTCGCTAGCGACGACGATCGCCAACGAGACCGGCGCAGAACTCGTCACGCTCTACAGTGGTTCTCTTAGTCCTGCTGATGAACCCGCGTCAACCTATGTCGATTACATCCGTTATAACTACGAAGCAATTGTCACCGCGCTTGGCGGTGGGATGTAATCCTAACGTGTGAATATCACGGGCATGTCCCGTGTTTTTAAAAACATCTCTGGGTCTTTCGTATCTTGCGTGGTCAAGCGCCTTTTGTCCCCTTTTTTCAAAAAGGGAACACCAAAAGTTTTTGGTTTTTTGTAACCACTCAGCCCTCACCCTAAATTCCTCTCCCGACCGCCACGATGTGGCTAGGAGAGGGACTTCAACCGTGCTTATCTTAAGGGCAGAGGCTGGCGTAAATCAATTGACCTGAGTAGTTACGGTTTTTTGAACGCTGCGCGTTCAAAATGAACAAGGTCAAGGAACGATAGTTCCTTGTGGGGGTGCGGGGGCAAAGCCACTGCGACAAAAACCACGCGAAATCTCAATGAATCGAACAAATATTTTAATAAACCCTTTGCTCTTATCAAAATTTATGGGAGTAATGTTTATGATAAATATTTTTTCGCTGTTTGCTAATATTCCGACTTATAGTTAAGTTCATTTTAAAGTGAATTTAATCACATACCCATCATCAGGGTATACCCTTATCTGTGAAGGTTGAAGCAATGCCAACCTCACATAGTATGAGTAGTTGTTGTAGTAGTAAATGAACATACACACATAGGTAAAGGTACAAGAAATGCCTGATTTGAGCACGTTTGAGTATAATCTCGTGTATAATCTTTTCTCGTTTACGTTCGCATCAATGTTTGCGGCGTTCGTTTTCTTCGTTCTCGCTCGTCAGCAGATTGCACCACAGTATCGCAACGCGCTTGTGATGTCTGCATTAGTGGTTGCTGTTGCGGGTTATCACTATTTTCGTATTTTCGAGAGTTGGTCAGCCGCGTATACGTTAGTGGATGGGACATATATTGCCACTGGTGAGCCGTTCAACGACGCTTATCGGTATATTGATTGGTTGTTGACGGTGCCCTTGCTGGTGGCTGAACTTGTCTACGTCATCAACCCCAAGAATCGCGGGCGTTTGACTTTCACATTGGCGACAGCCGCCGCGCTGATGGTCATTCTCGGTTACCCGGGTGAAGTTGCTGATAGCAATACGACTCGTGCAGTCTGGGGCTTCTTAAGTACGCTACCGTTTGTTTACATCGTGTGGCAGTTGTTCTCAGGTCTTACCGATGCCATCGACGAACAGCCAGAAGATGTCAAGCCGCTCGTTCGTAACATTCGTTTGCTCTTGCTAGGGACGTGGGGTTTCTATCCGCTGGTTTACATGCTTCCGTTCCTCGGGATCACCAGTTCGGTTGCGTTGGTCGGCATACAGGTGGGGTACTGCCTCGCTGATGTCGCCGCGAAAGCTGGTTATGGTATCATGATTTACGTGATTGCCGCCAAGAAGAGTGAAGCGGCCGGCTACACATACGATAGTCGCGAGCCTGTGCCAGCAGCCGGCTAATGTTCGCACAATCGTGATCATGCGCTAGATTTTGTACGGCAGGCACTTCGTGTCTGTCGTATGTTGTTGGCTCTTTGGGATCTCGCGTGGGTTTCGCCCTTATGTTGAAAATTTGCAGACGTATTTCAAGTCTTCGCCCCGAACCTCACAAGCCTTTGTTAATATTTCACAAATAAAGCGGCATAGGACTGTCCTGCGGTGTAACTACCTGATAGCGTGGACGGTATGTCAGCCCTCACCCTAAATCCCTCTCCCGACCGCCACGATGTGGCTAGTAGAGGGGCTTCAACCGGGCTTGTCTCCCCTTCTCCCAGATGAGGCCCATCACAAGACGCGACCACGTTATTTTGTGGTCGTACCAGTCCTGCGTCGGTGCGCTGTTTCCTACAGATTACATGAACCTGCAATTATCCAACGCGATTAACACGACGTTGACATCAAGCGTCATTCGCCTATGATAGCAGTTCATGTTTCACTAAAGGAGATAGACCGACCTCATGTCGTTCATCACCCCCGAATACGTCATCTTTTTCTCGGTCGTTATTCCGTTGTTCTTCACGCTACGGCATCGGATGCGTTGGGTGTTACTGTTGTTGATGAGTTATTTCTTCTATGCTTATGGCAACATTCAGTATTTGCCCCTGATTGCTTTCTCGACGATTGTTGATTACATCGCGGCACAGCGAATACATGCCAACGACAAGCATGAAGCGCGTCGTCGTCTGTGGTTGCTGACGAGCGTTGGTGTTAATCTGGGCGTGTTGTTCTTCTTCAAGTATTTTAACTTCGCCAATGATTCGGTCGCGTGGGCATTGCGTCTGTTGAATACCGATGTGCAGGGCTTAGAACATAGCCTCATCTTGCCGATTGGTATCTCGTTTTATACGTTTCAGTCGATGTCTTACACGATTGACGTGTTCCGGCGTAAGCTAAAACCTGAACGGCATCTGGGCATTATGGCGACATACGTCGCGTTCTTCCCACAGTTGGTCGCCGGCCCGATCGAACGAGCGACCAATCTATTGCCACAATTCCACACCGAACAGCGTTTTAACGTCGATCGGGCGGTTGCTGGCTTCCAGCAGATTTTGTGGGGCTTCTTCAAAAAAGTGGTCATTGCCGATCGCGTCGCGATCTACGTGAACACTGTCTATAATAATCTCGATAGCGGTTACACCGGTCAAACGCTCTTGCTGGCGACCGCCTTCTTTGGTATTCAAATTTACTGTGACTTCAGCGGCTACAGCGATATCGCCATCGGCACGGCGCGTATCATGGGCTTTGACTTGATGGAGAACTTCCGCCAGCCGTACTTCGCCCAATCTGTGCGTGAGTTCTGGGGACGCTGGCATATCTCGCTCTCGACATGGTTCCGCGATTATCTGTATATTCCGCTGGGGGGCAATCGCGTCTCGCTAGTGCGTAACTTGCTCAACCTGATGATCGTATTTGTCGTTAGCGGTCTGTGGCACGGCGCAGGCTGGACGTTCGTCATCTGGGGCGCGTTGCACGGGCTACTCGTGGCAGGACAGGCGCTCTTACGTCATCTCGGGGTCGAGCGCATCGGTGGGTGCGATGTCGTCAGCGTGGTTGTGCGCGTCTTGCTGACCTTCGCCTTTGTTAACTTCGCATGGATTTTCTTCCGCGCTAATTCCTTCGCAGATGCGCTATATGTGGTACAACACTTATTCGTGTGGGATGCCAACGCTGATCCGTATGCACCCTTCGCGGATGCGCTATTGGATGCTCGCTGGGAGATGTTCATCGCCCTCAGCTTGATCGCGTTTTTAGCGGTGGCTGATCTTTGCTTCGCCCGTTGGGATATCGACGGCACAGCCCGTCGTCTGGCCTTGCCCGTGCGCTGGACGTTTTACTATGCGTTGGGTGCGGCGGTGATCTTCTCTGGTTTGTATTCTGCCGGCGCGCAACAGTTCATCTACTTTCAGTTTTAGAGCAACAGGATTGATAGATTATGCGTGGATTTTGGATCAAACTCGTGATTTTCGTGGCACCCTTTGCGATCGGCTTCAGCGCTTTGACGGGTGTGATGATTTACATCGGCGAGTCGATGCCCTTGCGGATGGTCGTCTGGCATCAGCAAAACCGCGATGAACTGGTGCTATGGCGCGTACGATACGGCAATCGCGATCTGAACTATAAGATCACGGCGATCAATATGCGCCAGCCGGATGTGCTAGCAATCGGCTCATCGCGGGTCTTACAGATGCGTGCGGGCTTTTTCAATCGGCAACCGGATGCGTTCTTTAACGCGGGTGGGGCGGCGTGGCACGCTGACGAAGTGCGCTATGTGTTGGAGAACGTCGATCGTGCGGCTTTGCCAGAGATTTTGATCTTCGGCATTGATCCGCCGTGGTTTGTTGACGGCTACGACGGCGAAGTTATCCCGCGCCCTGTCAGCGATTTCTCGCATCTGTTCACGGTCAATCGCTCGCTTTTACAGGATGTGATTAATGACGTGCCCTTCAATCGCTCGAACTTTGATAATGAGCAGTATTTGCAACGGATTGAACCCGGCACGGGTGGTAATCTCGCGCTGGGGATGCGGGCTATCCGCGATGGGCAGGGGTTTCGCGCAGATGGTAGCGAGCAATTCGGGGATTTTCTGGTCGCCGGATGGTTGTGGGATGTCCAACAGCGCGATGCCCACATCGCCATGATGCAAAAGGGCGAGTACGTCTACCCGTATGGCGCGGCGCAACTCGACGCTGATAGCGTGCGCGAGATTCGTGATATTCTCGATTTTGCACAGGCGCATGATATTTTTGTGATCGGCTTCTTGCCATCTTATGAGCCGCAACTGTGGGATGACATGCGTCAATCGCCCGATCATCAGTACGTACCACTGGTTGACGATCGTATGCGCGACCTCTTCGCTGAGTACGATTATCCCTTCTTCGATTACTCTGATGGCGAGGCATTAGGGTTAGCGCGAACAGACTTTTTCGATGGCTGGCACGCATCTGAGCGCGGTAATCTCGTGCTATATCTGGATATGCTGGCACAAGTCCCCCAGTTACAGACCTACTCCGACGCGGCAACCCTGCGCGATGTGCTAACGACGGCGACTAACACATGGCAAGTCTTCTATCCATAATTCAGGCACTTTGGGGTGTCGCGCGGGTTTTCTTGTAGGTGCCTTACGCAACGCCACAAGGTGCTGTCGTTCCTTGACCACGCAGACCACGCAGACCACGCATAATCTGTGATGGTTATGGCGTTAGGTTTGCACAAGCTAACGCTTTGCGTTAAAGTCTAAACTGTAAGGCTAGACAATCCCCTTGGCTAGCCACTAGCTAAACGCTATTACCCTTCAATTCAACCGGGTTGAAGGGTCTATTTCAGTCTATGTGCTATCGTTTGCATCCCAGCGCACGTCAATCCGCGTCTTTGGTGGCAGGTCGATGCTGTAGCGCGGGGGAGCATCCCCGACCTGACGCGCCTCGGGCGTGATGTGGCGTACCGCCTGCGTGAAGGTCAGCGTATAGTCCGTCAGCAGGCTATCCGTCGGGTTCGTAATCTGAACCGCATTCGGCGCGACAGGCACGACAGATACATGCGCCCACTTGCTAAACCACGCCGCACAGGCTTTCATCGTCGGGTTCCATAGGCGATTGTGTGCGATATGCTCATCGAGAATATCCAGTAATTCGGCAAATTCAGGCGTGATCGACCACTTCCCGTTTGTCTGCTGGACGGTCGGATCAACAACTGTTGAGGACGTATTGCACAAATACGTATGTGCGAGGTGGATGCCGTGTTCATCAATCAATTGATCGAGCTTGCGCCAACTGGTTTGATACATATTGACGCGAACAGTGGCGAACAGTGTCAGCGCATCGGGGTTAGCTTGGCTCAGCGGGAGCGCTGATTCAGCGTAAAGCGTCGGGTAGGGGGCAATCCGCGTCTCGGTATGCCCCTTGCCCGTGAGCAGGATATAGAGCGCACTGACCATCGCCTTAACTGCTGGCACTGATAAATGCCGGAAACGCTTGAGCTTAGCACGGCGGGTGTAATCCCGCGACGTAAACAACTTGAGGAAGTTGATCACTGCCCGTAAATCATCGTGTCCGGCTTGCCCCAGTTGACGTTGTGCCGCTAGCTTGAGATAGTTGAACCCGCGATAGCCATTGCGGGCGAGCCATTCGCGCAGGGTAGCGCGCAAATAATCGACGCTCGTATCCGATAACTCAAGTTGGTTGATATTTTGCACGGGATATTCCATCTGATCGACATACGCCCAGATCGTGTTGAAACCGCGTTCTTCCAGCAAGCCCGTCAGATTCCACTTGCCAGCGGGCATCCAACCGAGTTGGCTGTAGTTGATCGCCTGACCCTCTAACTTGCCGTGATCGATCCATGTGCCGCTTTGATAGCGGCGGGCGAACATATCGAGCGCGTCAACGACTCGTTTTAAGGGCACGATCGGCTCAGCGGCGGTCGGGCGTACGACAATCGAATGTGGGCAAATTTCGTGACCAACTTCGTGGAGTGTGTCCATCAGTTGCGCGTACGCTGGCACATCTAAGCCATCCGGTTGGAAGGGCTTATCAGGACTCTCGTGCCCGACGCTGGCGCTGAAGACCGATTTGGTCGTGCGTACACGCGTCCGGTTGAAGCCGCGCGCGCTCGTGTACAGCGCGTGTAGTCCGTCCGTCACATCCCAATCCGCATGATCGGTGATGACAAAGCAAGCATCGGCGCCGGCCGGGTAGCGCCACGGAAGCGCGACGGTTGTATCAGGATGGCGCTGGCATAGTCGCGTCTCTAGGTGCAGGGTCTGGTTCTCATAGGCGCGATGTTGACTGCGATCCGGCGGCACGCTCTCGCGCTTTAGCGTGCGTGGGTGTAGGGCTTCATCGTCAAGATAGACCTCGGTGTGTCCGTCCGCATCTTTTAACACGACTGCGCCATGTCGATAGTGATAGACATCGAACCACTGCTCATGCCCCTGGTGTTGACCGTAGATGTACGCCGGCGTGAGGCTGTCGATCGTCAGCGCATCGGTGACCGGTCGTAGCGCATAAGACCGATCGAGGCAATGTAATTGCGCGACATGGAAGGACTGCGGCAGAAATACCGACCGCAATGAGGCCGCGCGCTTGAAGGTGATCTCCAGTGTCAGATGAACGTGATGCGTGGTCACGGTCGGCGTAATCACAGCGGTGAATAAATCACAGGTGCTACGAAACAGGTCTTGGTGAGCGCGCCACGCATCCCCTTGATGCTGATGGTTGCTCTCCGCGATGATGCTAGGCGGTGCAATCGACAATAGCGCGTGTCCTGTAAACGCGATGACCAATTGAGTATTTGTCGGGCGAATCGTCCACATAAGCTTATCCGATCAGCGATTGAAAATCGACTTTGTGCGGTTAATCAAGCGCGCAATCTGGCGGCGATTGCGATATAGAATAGGGTAGGCGCGGGTGAAAAGCCGGAATAATGCCGGACGATAAACTTTGATGACGGGATGCGCCAGCTGATAGTAGGTCGGGCGGAAGCCGCGTTTGAAACTGGCAACCCCACCACCGACGACCGATGTCAAATCGTACTGGGTATATCCGCGTTCCTTCGCCGCTTGCATCGCCATATACTGCACGTAATGCGCGGGGAACATCCGCTTATCTTCGATACGCGTTGTGCCCCCAAGCGTGTAATACCCGCGATCGCCCCCGAACAGCACGACATTCACCGCTACAATCTCACCCGCAAGGATAGCCGTCATCACCAGTGCGGTCTCGTTCTCGATACCTGCCCAGATGGCATCGCGGAAGCTATTCCACGGGCGGATGTCATAGCCGATCTCGTCGGCGTTGGCTTTAAGCACTGCATAAGCGGATTGTAGCGCGTCGAGCGTCGTCACCTGCTCGGCACGAATATCACTTTTGATCGTATAGCGGATGTCGCGGCGCGTGCCTTTACGAAAGCCCATGATGATGTCATCCTCGCGCAGATCGACAATTTGCCCCTCGCGCGGGATGGTCAGCAGTTTGATTTTGCTCTCAATCGCTTGAAAACCGCGCTCGGATAGTGTTGCCAGCAACTCAGCGTTAGGTTGCGGTAGGATGTCCGCGCTGTAATCAAGGCGCGAGGCTTCGGCTTTGTGTGCCATCTCATCGATGTTGGGTGTGATGGCGAAAGGGGCGATCTGGATGAAGATACAGCCGTTATCTCGTGCATAATCGTCGATTGCGCTCAACAATTGCGCGGTGAGTTCCGGTCGTGCGGGGTCGATAACCGGCCCGTGCGGGATTTGTACCCAGCTGATAGGCCCAGCGCGATAAACAGCCAGCGATGCCCCCGCTACGATCTGTCCCTCTTGCTCGGCGATGAGATAATCCGGCTGGATGCCGAAGTTGCTGTAAGAATTGAGCCAGTGTGTGATGTTGTAAAAGCTAGTGCCGGGATGATGCAAGACGAAATCATTCCAAGCGTGATGATCCGCTACAGACTGGGCTAAGCGAATGGTGACAGACATCAGTCTCTCCTAGTGCTGTGAGTATGCAAGGTGGAGCGGGGTTGGTCGTCGGCAATCAAGGCGCATGAGGTTCGAGCATCGGATACTCGGTGGTGATTGCGCGATTGAGCAAGAGCGGGCCGATACGTCGCCCTTGTAAGCGCCCTACAAATTGAAAGCCGACACGCTCAATTCCTTTAATCGAGGCGATGTTATCCGGCGCGACGAGGATGTAAATAAGCTCGGTTGTTTGTGCCGTGCGACAGGCTGTGATGATATGATTCATCACATGCGGATAAATGCGTAAGCCGCGAAACTCGGGCAAAGTCGAGCAGTTGCCGATGACGGGGAAACCGCGATACCCGAACTGATCGAGCAATAAAACGCGGTCATATAAATACGATTTATGCACCGTCTGCCCGTCTATCTGCCCGCTGTAGAGCGTATGACCGGCGGCAGACTGCTCGTCTATCGTCAGATGCGTTTTAGCGGCGACATCCGTCTGATAATCCGGCACTGAAACGCTATAGAGCAATAGATCAATGGAACGCGGTTGTAAAAACGCCCATCCCTTGCGCGCAAACGCCTGCCAACGTCTCATAAGCTCCCTTTTCTGTGCGGGTATACACGCATTGAGTTAATCGCTCGCATCATCTCTCAGCTACTCGGTCGCAGTCGATCAAGCGAATACGCGATCTTGATGTTATTGGGCTTATTGGTCAAGGCGGTTTTTCTGAAGTAATAGCGTTGAATGATTGCCGCTATATAACCGTAAATGAACCACGGCGACGTACTAGATAATCCTGAAATCGCGTAAAGGTGAACAGATAACCCCACGAAACTAGCGAAGGCGAACAAGAACTCGTAATCTTGATGGCGCATCGCTTCTAGTATGGTGGGGATTGCAAGCAAACACAACGAACCAATTAGTAAAACATAGGGTGTCGTACCGAGCAAACCTGTTTCGGCTAAGACCACTGCGTAGGCATTATGTGCCCCCTTGCGATTAAAGTAATCGTCATCAGCATACGTGAGTATGAATGGAATATCGAGATCAACTGATGTATCGCGGAAGCGCCCTAGCCCTGCGCCGTATATGGGACTTTCTTCAAAGATGGTGAATGCTTTTTGCACAAGTAATAGGCGAATCTGCCACTCTTTATCGTCCTCCAATGATTGGAATGTTTCCACACGCTCGGTCACGCCAATCAGCACATCTTCTGGTAGTAACTCTGAACTAATCAAGGCTCCCGTTGATGTCAGGATAATGGCTAGGACAGAGGGTACAATCCAGCGCGGATTGGCAAAGATGATAAACACCAGTGCCGTCGCTAAGCCAACACCAGCACCAATCCAACCGCCACGCGATACGTTACCGACCACGGCGATGATGAGAACCACGAGTCCGATCAGCAAAAGCGGGTACCAGCGTCGCTTCACATAAAAGAACAGCCCTAAAGCGAAGGGGGCAAACGTTGAGAAGAGAATACCATAACCATTTTGCGAGAAAATCGCCGGCGCACGCGACCCTAACGTGTCAAAGAGGATACCTTCGCCAACGCGCATGAAGCCCAAACCGATGATGCTAAGACCAAGAATCAAAGGCGTATACAGATAAACTTCGTCATCAGTGGAGATGATAATGACGGTGATGATGAACAGGATGACCCAATAAACATGCCGAATATACCAGATGATGTCTTCTGTTGTGATGTAAGGGTCGCTTGTTGCCCAATAAAAATCGTTGAAGGCGAGCGTGCCAAAGAAGCCGAACAAGATTAGATAACTCAAGATGAGCCACCATGTGTAATTGTTCAGCTTGATCTTAATCCGACCACCGAAGAATAAATCAAGCGCAATCAGGAAGACGATAGGGGCTGTGATCGACAAACCAATATACGGCACATCGACGATCGGGATAACCATGAAAACGATGAAAAGATAAAAGAGATAGCGATTCGTCTGCGATAATAACCGTGTCATCCGTGACCCGTACCCTTATTTCTGCTATTCGGGCATATGTGTAGCCGATCATAAACGTCGTGAATGATAAGAAGAAAACAAGCGAAATACAAGACCAGAGTACAGCGTCTAACACTGTGATTGCCGCATGATCGACACGCGATGCGACCTACCAGATTACCTGTTGCACTGCTGTTCATCTTGCTCTATAGTGTCACTCATGTTACTTTTGCTTCGGAGTCATGTAGCCCCTTATGATTAATCAAGACAAACAGCATGAACCTGCCCTCGCCACCGATCACACCAGTATCGAACGTTGGACATCATCTGCCTATCGTATCCGCTTCGGGCAAATTGCTTTCGTCTATCCCGAACCCGATCAGGAAGCGGCTTTCCGCGTGAGTGCGTGGGGCATCTCGGAGAATTTGCGTTATCTGTTGGCAGATTATAGCGATGAGCATATCCGACAGACGGCTGAATGGTTGACCATCCAGCAGAATACGCTGGTCGCTGATGTGCTCGATCAGGTGCAGAACGATCCGTATCTTGTGGAAGACGGAATACCGCCCTTAGAGCATATCTTCATCTCCTTCAACAGCGAGATGTATCTCAAAGGTGGGTTGCGCCTGTCGGTCATTTGTGTGACCAATATCGTGCCTTATGGACAGCCAACCGCTGGCTTGGATAAATTCGTCGCCCTGCTTGACCCCGGCGAAGCCAAAACCTACATCCGCGAACGGCGCGGGTCGGCTGGCATCCAAGACGGGGAACGCCTGCACTAGATTATTCGTCTGTACTTTGAGCGATGCCTCATGCCTCGCGCAGAATAGCCACCCACTCAGCGCGGGTTAGCGCCTCGCCCTGTGTCAGGTGCGGGGCGATCGCTTCCGCAGTCATTGCCTGTTGCGTGCGCGCGTACAAATCCTTGATGTATGTCGTCTGGTTACCGCCGTCGGTATCCTCGGTAGCGCGCAAGTGGCCCACCAGTTGTGCCGCGCGCGCATGATCGCCGACGTGCAAGGCAACGTCGACAAAGCCCCCCATCACCAGTGATAATGAGTGTTGTGAATCGAGCGTGAGCGCGTCTTCCAGCGCCGTCTTCAGGTGCATGTGCGCTTTCTCGGTTTGATCCTGCTTGAGCGATGCCAACGCGAGATGATGCCGTGTCTCGATCATGCTCAGCTGATCCCCGACTTCACCGAACAAATCTAAAGCCGAGTTCAGGCTGACCTGCGCCTGTGTGTGGCGATCGAGTTCGCGCAAGGTCACGCCCATATGGCTGAGCATACTCGCCGTGCCGCGTTTGTCGCCAATCGAGCGTAAGACGGCAACGCCTTCTTCAAAGTATTCGAGCGCCGCCCGATAATTGCCCTGTAACAGCGATGCCTGCCCGAGATTCTCCTGTGCGTGGGCGACACTGCGCTTATCGCCGATTTGCTGGGCGATCGGGATGGCTTCGGTATAGCACTCGATTGCCGAGATATAATCTTCCTGTTGCAGATAAATGCCGCCGAGATTGTTTAAGATCACGGCGATGCCGCGCAAATCGCCCATCTCGCGGAAGATTTCAGCACTTTCGCCATAGTAGGTCGTCGCATCCTGTAAGCGGTGGGCCGTCTTGGCGATGATGCCCAGATTGTTGAGCGAACTCGCAATGCCGCGCTTGTCGCCGATCTCGCGTCGTAAAGCTAGCGATTGCTCATAATAGGCCTGTGCGTCATCCAGTGCGCCTTTATAGCGCATGACAATCCCTAAATTGTTGAGATTGTTGGCGATACCGCGTTTGTCGCCTAGTTCACGGGTGATCGTCAGGGCTTTTTCGTAATTGGTCTGGGCATCATCTAGCTCGCCGCGCAAGGTCGCGACTGTGCCCAATCCCTTCAGCGTCTCGGCAATCTGCGGTTGATGATCGACCATGCGCGCATAGGTCAGCGCTTCGGTATAGTAGCTATGCGCCGACGTGAAATCGCCCTGGCGATAGGTGACGCTACCTTGTCCATCTAGCGCGGCGGCGATCCCTAATGCGTTATCTAGCTCGCGGGCGATCTTCAAGCTGTTGTCGTAATACGCTATTGCTGTGTCGTACTGGCTCAAACTCTCGAAGACATCGCCCATCAGCTTACGTATCTGCATCCGTGCGATCCTATCGTCGTCACCGAGTCCGCTTAGGGCACGCTCGAACAGGGTGATCGCCTCTTTGAAGTTGCCACCGTTCAATAGTAACTCGCCGGCGATGTGCGCGTAATGCGCTTCTTTGCGACGCTCACCGGCGGCACGCCAGTGATCCGCCAGCACCGCCGCTTGCGCGGCATCATCAGGATAGAGCGTTTCGATGGCGCGTGCAACCTGTCGATGTAAATCCTGTAGGCGCTCTGGCGTGATCTGTTGCTTGAGCACGTCGCGCAGTTTCTCATGAGCGAAGCGCCACCGACCTTCCCAGTTGGTCAGCACGGCGACATTGGCACAGGTCGTCAGCCAGTCATCCATATCAATCTGCTGGAGATCATCGCGCCCCGCGCGCACAGCATCCAACACGTCGAAATCGACCGCCCGCCCGATCACCGCCGCCAGACGTAACAGGGGCAGATACGCATCCGAGATGTGTGTCAGGCGGCGCTCAACGACTTGGCGCACCCCGCCCGCGAGGATGTTTTCAGGCAGGGTCATATTGGTGATCTCGTCGAGGCTTCCGGCTTCTTCTGCGAGGGCGCGCACCGTCTCAACGAGGAAGAAGATATTGCCTTCGGTCTCGCGTGCCAGTCGGTCGATCAGCTCTTCTTGTGTATTGCTGACACTCAGCATCGACTGGGTTAACTGGGCGATCGCGGCTTTGGGCAAGCGTTCGAGCGTCATCACCTGCATATCCGGTAGTTGTGCGGATAAGTCGGATCGTTCTTCGGTGCTGTAGCTGGCAATCACAAGCAGGGAATGATTGGTCGAGAGGCGTACCAGTTGCTTCAACGGTTCGAGGCTGTCGCTAGCCCAGTGAATATCTTCCAGTATCAGCACGATTGGTTCTGTCTGGTCGAGCAGGAGATTCGCGATTTCTAGCGAGAGACGTTCCTGTGCATCGGCACCACTCAGCGGCGGGATGTCGGCGACCGGACGACCGAGTACCGTGCTGATGTCGGGCACGATTTCTTTGAGGATACTCGCGCGTAAATCGCTCAATTCTGCACCTAGCAACAGGCGCCGCACTGGCCCGCGCCATAATTGATAGGGCAGGCGACCTTCAGTCACTTCTTGCCCGCGCAGGACGATAGCCCCTTGCACCAATGCTTGAATACGCAGTTCATCCAGCAAGCGCGACTTGCCGACGCCATTCTCACCGCCGATCAACCACGAACTGCCGTGCCCGTCAAATGCCTGTTGGAGCGCATCCGTCAACTGTTGCAGTTCTGCATCGCGCCCGATGAAATTCGCGGCTTCTAAGTAACTCTCGCGAATCGCCGTACTCTCTTCTGGCATCTCCTGCCCGATGCTCAAGCTCAACTCACGAATCACGCGATAAGCATCCTGATAGCGATCTTGCGGGTCTTTCTCTAGCATACGCCCGACGATCTCAGCGATCTCAGCGGTGTTTGCTGGTGCAGACATCACATCGAGTGCCGATGGCAGAGCGGATAAATCCGGCGGTTGAAAGAGAATACTCTGGATCACCACGCTGGGTTCATCCGCGATGAAGGGATGCTCACCCGCGAAAATCTCATAGGCGATCGTGCCGACAGCGTACAAATCCGAGAGATGCGTCACACCTGCCTGTTGCAACACTTCTGGTGCCATGTAGAGCAGAGTCCCGCTGATCTCTTCGGTGGTTTGTTGCTGGATTGCCAAACCAAAATCGAGAACACGCACGCTATCATCAGTCACGAGGACGTTGGCAGGCTTTAAATCACGATGGATGATGCCACGCCGGTGCAAATAGGCGAGGGCTTGCAGCATCTGGATCAACAGGTTGATCTTGCCCACATCATCGACGCGCTCGCTCGCCTCGACAATATCGCGCGCGGATGGCAACAAAGGCATCACAAAGTACGGTTGCTGGTGGTTATCGAAGCCATAATCCAACACCGTGATGATGTGCGGATGGCGCAGAGATGCCAGTGTCTGGAATTCCTGCGCGAGTGCGAGGCGTGTGTCCATCACGTCATCTTGGCCTGCTTCAATGCGAACGCGCTTGATCGCCCGCACATCGCCCGAGAGACGATCTTTGACCCGATAAACACTGCCCATCGCGCCTTGACCGATCATGCTGAGTATTTCGTAACGATTGCCAATAATTTCAACCGGTTGTGCCATACCATGCCCTTTTGCGTTGCGGATATGCTCAGCCCCCATTGTAGCGAAAAAACACATCTTAGCGAGTTGCGTTATGCGCTATGCTTGATTTGCGCCTTGTGTCACACAAGCTACAATACAGCGAATGATCAATACGCCAAGTGAAAGACTGTGACTTATGCCCACGCAAGTAGAACGGCAATATAACACGCCGGTATATGACGGACGACGCGCCCTGAATATCGATTTGTTCGATTTTGTCAATGTCCCCGATGATCGGCGGCATCAGTTGGATGCGTGGTTGCCACGAGCGACCATCGATGACATCCAAGCGGCGTATGCTACACGGCAACTCTCGAGCGTGGAACTCGTCGCGTATTATATCGATCGTATTCGACGTTATGATGTCGATCATTATCACAGCGTGTTAGAACTCAACCCCGACGTATTCGACATCGCCCGTCAGTGCGATCATGAGCGCACACAAGCCCCCTCACAGTCGATGTTGCACGGTATCGCCATCTTGCTCAAGGATAACATCGGTACGGGCGATCGCCTGCATAACACAGCCGGTAGCAAAGCCCTGGAGCAGAGCCAGTGTGACCGTGATAGTTTCATCGCGGCGCGCCTACGCTCGGCAGGTGCGATCATCCTCGGTAAGACGAATTTATCCGAGTGGGCGAACTTCATGAGTTTTGATAGCAGTAACGGCTTCAGTGTACTCGGCGGGCAGACGCGCAACGCTTACGGTCGCTTTGATGTGGGTGGGTCAAGTTCGGGGTCGGGTTGTGCCGTCGCGCAGAGTTTCGCGACGGTCGCCATTGGCACTGAGACATCGGGGTCGCTGGTATCGCCCGCCTCTGCCAATGGTATCTGCACGCTCAAACCGAGTATCGGTCTCATCAGTCGCGATCGCATCATCCCCATCACGGATAAGCAGGATACCGCCGGCCCGATGACGCGCAACATGACCGATCTCGCGCATCTGCTGAACGGCATTCGCGGCCTTGATGCACAGGACGCGCAAACACAACAAGGCGCGCCACTCGCTGAGACGGACTTCACCGCTTATTTACAGGCGGAGGCGCTCGACGGTGTGCGGCTAGGTGTGGTGCGCTGGGAAGATCCGATTCATGATGATGACCCGGCGATGATCGATCAAGCAATTGCCACGCTCGAAGATGCCGGTGCCGAGGTTGTCATCTGCGATCCCTTCCTGCCAGAGTTCAACATCATCACTTTGTATTATGGTCTCCATCACGGGGTGAACGCTTATCTGGAAGCGATTGGCAGTGATTTAACGCTGGCGGACATTGTGCGCTTCAACGCCGCTGATTTGCCCAACCGCGCCCCTTTCGGACAAGATCTCTTAGAATTGAGCGCGAATACACCGCTTAACCCAGCGACGGCTCAGGCATATGAGCAATTACACCAGCAGAATCACGAGCGATCGGCTATGGCGACGCGCACCGCCCTACACGAACACGATTTAGCCGCACTGGTTGACCTGAATAATTACGGCACGCTCGCCTATGCGCCCTGTGGCTTTCCGGCAGTCTGTGTGCCGGGTGGCTATCGAGACAGTGGCGACCCGGTCGGTCTCACGTTCTGGGGCGATTACTTGCAAGACGCGCAGTTAATCAGCTATGCCTACGCTTACGAACAGGCGCGTAACATCTGGCGACCCCCACCCACACCTTAACACGAGATGAAGCAAAAAGGGGACAAACAAAGCCTAACTTCGCGAGATACCAGTTAATAATACATTATAGCTCTTTGGGATGTCGCGTGGTTTTTGTCGCAGGGGCTTTGCCCCGCCCCCCCACGTGGATACTCCACTCAATCCCAGATTAGGGGCAAGGTACGTCGGTGATAAGCCACGCCAATCATCAACAAGCGACAATGAGCACTCACTTTGGTCGTATCCATCACCAGATGCAGGGTGCCCGCACAACTCGCGGATTTAATCAACCATTCCGCCCACGGACGATACCACGCCTCAACATCAACCGCCTCATTATCCAAAAACCGTAACTACTCAGCCCTCACCCTAAATCCCTCTCCCGACCGCCACTATGTGGCTAGGAGAGGGACTTCAACTGTGCTTGTCTTGAGGGCAGAAGCTGGCGTAAATCAATTGA
>DAOTTV010000072.1:0-30900 GCA_034437755.1 Anaerolineae bacterium
GTATCTTGCGTGGTCAAGCTCTTTTTGTCCCCTTTTTGAAAAAAGGGAACGCCAAAAACTTTTGCTTTTTTGAACGCATAGCGTTCAAAATGAACAAGGTCAAGGAACGACAGTTCCTTGTGGGGGCGCGGGGGCAAAGCCCCTGCAACAAAAACCACGCGACATCCCAAAGAGCCACAAAAACGAAAGTCGGCAGGTGTAAGGGATGGCTATAGCGCACCCGTCTTTGACAAAACGGGTGCCGTGACCGTTATCCGGACTCTAAATCCCTCTGCCAACCGCCATGATTGCGGCTAGGAGAGGGACTTGTAAACGCGTGTGTATGGGGGATGCGGGCTAAACGCGATCGATCTTAATCAATCAATTCGCCGACAGCTTCAAGAATCGCAGCGATGGTGATGCCGTATTCTTCGTAGATTTTCTTGTACGGGGCGGACGCGCCGAAGCGATCGACACCGATGGCGATACCTTCTGAGCCGAGAAACTCGCGCCAGCCGAAGGTCGTGCCGGCTTCGATGCTGACGCGCGCGGTCACCTCGTCCGGTAGCACCGCCTGCTTGTAATTCTCGTCCTGCGCGTCGAACAATTCCCAGCAGGGGAGCGAGACGACGCGCACCTTCACGCCTTCGTCATCCAGCGCCGTAAATGCCGAGAGCGCGTATTGTAATTCACTGCCGGTCGCCATGATGATGACTTCCGGACGACCTTTCTTGATGCTGGCACTCTCCGCGAGGACGTAACCGCCACGCGCCACGCCTTCGTGGATGCCTGCGACGTTATCGCCGGTGAAGACCGGTAGCTTCTGGCGCGATCCGATCAACACTGCCGGATGTTCCAGCGTCATAATCGCCTTCCATGCGCCGATCATCTCGTTAGCATCGCCGGGGCGGAAAACGTGTAGATTGGGCATCGCACGCAAGCTCATGACGTGTTCGACCGGCTGATGCGTGGGGCCATCTTCGCCCAGTCCGATGCTATCGTGGGTGAAGATATACACCGTGGGAATATCCATCAGCGCCCCGAGACGAATCGCCCCGCGCATATAATCGCTGAAGGTGAGGAAGGTCGCGCTATAGGGCTTGATGATGCCGCCGTGTAAGGCAAGCCCGTTGACGATCGCGCCCATGCCGTGTTCGCGCACGCCGAAGCGCACGTTACGTCCGGTAGCTTGCTTGTGGCCGGTATGGTCGGCAGATTTGATGATCGTCTTAGTGCTTCCGGCTAAGTCAGCATCGCCGCCGATCATCGTCGGCACATGCGGTGCAATCGCGTTCAGCCCATCGCCAATCGCGTTGCGCGTAGCGATGTCATCGTGATCGTTGCCGTAAGCCGGCAAGGTCGCGTCCCAGTCCGCGCCTAGCTCGCCCGTGAAAGCGCGGTTGTAAGCCTGCGCGAGATCGGGATGGGCATCCTTGTAACGGGCGAAGAGATCGTTCCAGTCGCGCTCGGCTTGTGCGCCCTTGTCCAGCGCCTCGCGGAAGTGCTGAGAAGCCGCTTCGGGTATCGTGAACGGCTCGTCATAATCCCAGCCCAGTTGCGCTTTCGTCAGGCGCACTTCGTCCTCGCCGAGGGGCGAGCCATGCGCCGAACTCGTGCCAGCTTTGTTAGGACTGCCATAGCCGATGACCGTCCGCACCATGATGATGCTCGGGTGATCGGTGACAGCTTGCGCGACTTGTAAGGCTTCGTCGATGGCGGTCACGTCGTTGCCATCGTCCACGCGCAGGACGTGCCAGCCTTGTGCTTCGTAGCGCCGGGCAATATCTTCGGTGAAGGTCATATCGGTAGCGCCATCGAGCGTCACCTGATTATCGTCGTAGAGGAAAATCAGCTTGCCCAGCCCCCAGTGACCGGCGAGCGCGGTCGCTTCGATGCTCACGCCTTCCATCAGATCACCATCGCTGACCAGCGCGTAGGTATAATGATCGACCACGTTATAGCCCTCGCGGTTGAAGTGCGCGGCGAGGAAAGTCTCGGCCAGTGCCATGCCGACCGCGATCGCCGCCCCTTGACCGAGCGGGCCGGTCGTCGTCTCTACGCCGGGAGTCTCGAAATGTTCAGGGTGGCCGGGGGTCATGCTCCCCCATTGCCGGAAGTTCTTCAGGTCGTCCAGTGGCAGGTCATAGCCCGTCAGGTGCAGGAGCGAATAAATCAACATGCTCCCGTGTCCGGCGCTGAGGATGAAGCGATCGCGATTGTGCCAGTGCGGGTTTGCCGGATGATGGCGCAGGTGGCGTTGCCACAGCGTATATGCCATCGGTGCCGCCCCCATCGGCAAGCCGGGATGCCCGCTATCAGCCTTTTGCACAGCATCAATCGATAAGGTGCGAATGGTATTGATGGCGAGTTGTTGTAAATCAGTACTCGTCGGTGTCGTCAAAGTCGTGCCTCCTTCGGGTGAGTATTTGTACGACAATACAGCTTAATTATAACGATTCGCTTGTGCCTTGCTAACACTGACGCACCGATTGGTTAGCCGATACTCATGTCGGTCGCTTGTTCAACAGCGGTAAATCAAAGCCGAAGGTACTGCCTTGGCCGTATTCGCTGGTGAAGTACATCTCGCCTCGGTGGCGCACGATGATATTCTTCACCAGATGTAAGCCCAGCCCCGTGCCGTCGATGCCTTCGGTCTCGTGCATACTGGCGCGGAAGAAGGGCGTGAACAGCCGTTTTTGCTCGCTCTCCGGGATGCCATAGCCCGTGTCTTGCACGCGCAAATACACCGTATCTTCATCGCGGCTCAGCCGGATGTGAATCGTGCCATCTTTGGGCGTGTACTTGATGGCATTGCTGATCAGATTGGTGATCGCCTGATGCAGTAGAATCGGATCGCCATGAATGGTAATCGGCTCGGCGTGTAATTGCTGGGCGAGCTTCTGCTCTTTCTGCTCGATGAACAGGCGATACTCGGCAATGCTGTTCTCGATGAGTTCGCGCAGGTCAAATTCTTCCATCGTCAGTTCAATCGCCATCTCTTCAATGCGTTCGATCGACAGGATACTGCTGGTGATCCGCATCATGGCGCGTGCGGATTTTTGCGCGTCGTCGAACTGGCGGCGCTGGGTCGCGTTCAGGTCGGCTTCCAGATCAATCCGCAGTAATTCCAGATAGCCCATCAACTGCCCCAGCGGACTCTTAATATCGTGGCTGGCGAGGCGAATCATATCGGTCTTGATCTGCTCCAGATAGCGCACATCCTCGTAGACCAATTCTAGCTGGCGCAGTTGTTCTTGCGTCTGCCGATAGAGATTGGCGTTGTCGATATAATTGGCGATGCGTGCAGTAATCAGTTGCAAAAAGTCGAAGCGTTCGCGGCTGAAGGTCGTGTTCGCGCGCGATTCAACCTGTACCACGCCCACAAGCCGATCCTGTGAGATCAGCGGCACGACCATCAGCGCGGTAGTGCTGTCGCGGGCGGGCGCGTAGGTCGCATGTTGGTGGACATCGGTCAGCAAACGTGGCGCTTGTTGCTGTAGCACAGACGGGATCACGCCGCGCTTTTCATCGAGCAAGGCTTTGACCTGCGCCCGATCGTAATTGCCGATCAGGTGTCCCAGCTTCAGCGCACCGTCGGCTTGTACCAGCGCGACGAAGCCCGCATCAGCATGGGTGACGCGCACGGCATAATCCAGCGCAAATTCGACCACGATGCTCAGTTCCATCGTTGCCGATAGCTCTTGATTGACCTGTCGCAGAGTCTCAAGGTCTTTGATGTTGGCGTTCAGTTCTTGCTGAATCCGTTTGAAAGGCGTGATGTTACGAATCAGCGCGAGGACTTCGTCCTGGCTCAGACGGGCGAGACGCGCCTCGAAGAAGCGCGCCTGTGCATCATCAGCGGTCTGCATCTCAAATTCGACCGTCTGCATCTGGTCGTTGGCGAGGACGCGCTCGATCGCCTGCTTCACCTGTGCTTGTACGACGGGCGACAAGCCAAGCGTCGCCAGCGAGTATTTGCGATCATCGGCGGGGAGTGGATTATCGCCTTCGTTAACGTGAACATCGGTGATCGCGCCATCGCGCTGGATGATGACCATCGTCTCTGGCAGAGTTTCCAGCAGGGTTTCGTGCTGGTCTTGGCTGGCGCGCAATGCCAGTTCTGCCTGTCGCATCGCTGTAATATCGCGGGCGATGCCCAGCACCGCCACAATCGCGCCCGTCTCATCGGTGACGGGGAGCTTGCTCGCCATCAGCGTCTTAGTGCCGATGGTGCGCTCGGCTTGATGAATGCGTAAATCGGCATGGATAACGGCGTGATCTTCTTGTTCAAAGCGTTGGCTAATCTCCGGCAAGAGGAAATCCGCGCCACGCTTGCCGATCACGTCCGCAGGGTTATCGGCTTCGAGGATGGCGGCGTGCGGGCGATTGCTGAGGATATAACGCCCGTCCGTGTCTTTCGCCTGTATCGCATCCGGCAGAGCGTCGATCAAGGCTTGCAAGAGATAGTGCGCGGTCTCATGTGCCTGTGCGCGCGTCTTTTGTGCGTGGATGTCCTGTAGCATCACTTGATACGTGCCATCCGCGTGCTTGACGTGGCTATAGCGCACCCAGTGCGCCGACCCCGCTGTTGTACGAAGCCTAAGCTCGCAACTGTGCGCGTCGGTGTTGGCGGGCAAGGTCTCGCGGGGGGCATCATCGACCAGCGACCACCAATCAGTGCCGATCAAGGTATCGCTGGGGTGTCCGGTCATGGCGCTGATGGCGGCGGTCGCCATTTGTACGCGCCAGCGATCATCTAGTACCAGCAAACAGACACCCGCCTGCTCTAATAGCGTTGCATCAACTGGTAGGGAGTCAGATTGTTGCGTGGTTGATTGCTCATCAGACATAGGACTACATACTCAATTACTATCGCCTATTTTCATCATAACACGAATTGTAAGGATTACCAATTAAACCCTGTGTGAGCAGCAGGGCTTTTTCCGCCGCAAGCTCAAGCATCGCGGCTAAGTGGTGCGACGGGGAAGCCATCTAAAGTGGCTCTGACCCCGCGGATAGGTTTTTCAGCCTCTTTAGGGGGCTTACAATCTTGCTAGCCAGAGACTTTAGCCTGTGGTGAAAGGCGATTTTACACCGTAATCGTACTCAGTATCCCTCAAACATCCCCCAAAAAGATGTGGAAATGGTTTTAAAAGGCGGTTCTGTGGGATGTCGCGTGGTTTTTGTCGCAGGGGCGTTGCCCCCGCACCCCCAGAACGATCGTTCCTTGACCTTGTTCGTTTTGAACGCTGCGCGTTCAAAACACCAAAAGTTTTTGGTGTTCCCTTTTTTCAAAAAGGGGACAAAAGGAGCTTGACCACGCAAGATACGACTACAAAATAACGTGGTCGCGCTGAATGATAGCCCTCACCTCATGGAGAGGAATTGAGGGTGAAAGCTGGAGTCGCCAACAGTCTCGCTCAGGTCTACCGAACCCGCGACAAGCGATATAAAGGATACAGATACCATGCCGATTTATGCTTTCCGCTGCAAGGATTGCCAGACCGAATTCACGCAGAGTTATGCGAGCATCAACGCTTATCAAGCCGCTACGCCGACTTGCCCACAATGCCAATCAGAGGCTTTGAGTCGCCTGATCAAGCGCGTGAACGTGCAGAACGTCACGCATGATTACACGCGGATGGACGCGCAAGAGATGTTAACAGTATTGGAGAGTGGCAACCAGAAACAGGTGGACGAGATGTATCGTCAGGTCGGCGCACCATCACCAGATGCGACATCGCGCACCCATGAGCGCGTCCAGCACGAGCAAGCCCGCCCAACGACGGACACGACAGACTGAGCCGCACAAATTCGAGCGTGATAGCTGTCACGACGAGGACAGGTGCGACGCTCGCGTGACGATCTCACGGGCGGCATCTTCGTTCGATGCTAGATACAGGTGATGGCGCAGGACGGGGAACATCGTGCGGACGCTCCTATGTCGAACGTGTGCAATAGTCACTTAGGGCTTTGCCCTAAGACCCATGAGCTTTTGCAAAAGCTCAACCAAAACTTTCATAGCTTGCTTTTTTTCAACTCAATCGAGTTGAAAACAAATGGTTTCAAAAGGCGTAAGCCTTTTGCAGGGGGCTAATCGCGGATTAAGCCCTTGAGTTCTTTGAAATCCTCGAGCAGGGTGTCTTTTTGGCTGGCATTATAGAGCGCAACCGCCGGATGATAAAGCGGGACGACTGTCGCCGTGCCGTAGCCCGTCTCGACGGCGATCATTTGCCCGTGTAATTGGCTGATTTTCTCTTTTTGCTGGGACGCATCGAACAATGCCAGCACAAATTCCATCGAGAAGCGACCGAGTGTAGCAATCACTCGCGGTTGGATAATATCAATCTGTCGCTCTAAGAAGGGCGCGTATAGCTCGATCTCGCCCTTGTGCGGGTCGCGGTTTTCGGGCGGGCGATCTTTGACAATATTAGTGATGTAGACATCTTCGCGCTTGAGATCAATACTACGGAGCATCTCATCGAGGACGCGCCCCGATGCCCCACAGAAGGGACGACCGGTCTTAGCTTCGTTCGCGCCCGGGGCTTCACCGATGAACATAATATCGGCGTGGTGGCTCCCCTGCCCGATGACCGGAAAGTAATTGTTCGCGGTGCGATACGTATAGAGTGGCGATTCAGTCAGATCGACAATTTCATCGCGGATTTGCTTCATCTGCTGGTAACGTTCATCGGCAAACATAGATTAGTCCTCATCATTATTATTCACAATCTATAAAACTGTACTCATTATAGCGAACATACGTTTGCTGTATAGGGAACAGCAGATTAATGGCAGATGGTGATTACCTGATGCTTCATCAGATTTTGAATAGGCTCTGCTATAATGAGCTTGTTTGCTAAAAAAGCGATTCTGGAGGCACTATTCTGATGAAACGTTTGATTGTACTGGTAGGTTTTGTCTTGTTGTTGAGCAGTATCATCAGCGCGCAGGATGACATCATCCCCCCCCGTAGCACCGCCCCCGACCCGACGATGATTGACTTAGTCGAAGTCTACGACGACCTGCGCCGCCCGCTATTCATGACGCACGCCGACGACGGTAGCGGTCGCGCTTTCATCGTGGAACAGGGCGGCATCATCCACGTTTACGATGCTGAAGGCGCGCGCAGTACCTTCCTCGATGTTAGCGATCTGGTATCGGTGGCGGCTAACCAGAATGTCTATACCGAACGCGGGTTGCTCGGTCTCGCCTTCCACCCCGATTACGCTGAAAACGGCACGTTCTTCATTAATTACACCAATCGCGCCGGCGCGACCGTCATCGCCCGCTATCAGGTCACGGATGACCCTAACGTGGCGGATGCCGAAAGTAGCGAGATTATCTTCATGCTGACACAACCCTTCCCCAACCACAACGGCGGACACATGGCATTCGGGCCGGATGGCTATCTTTACGTCGCGGTGGGGGATGGCGGCGCCGCTGGCGACCCACTCAACGCTGGTCAAAATCCGCAGACGCTCCTCGGGTCGATCATGCGCGTGGACGTGAACAGCGACGACGGCTATGCAATCCCAGACGATAATCCCTTCATCGATGGCGTGGCAGGTGCGCCGGAAGTGTGGTCGTATGGCTGGCGCAATCCGTGGCGCTTCAGCTTTGATCGTGCGACGGGCGATATGTATATCGGTGATGTCGGGCAAAACCAGTGGGAAGAGATCAACTACGAGGCGGCAGATAGCGCCGGCGGCTTGAACTATGGCTGGAAAGCCTTCGAGGCGACGCGAGTTTACGATAGCAATATCAGCGCGCCATCAGCCATCCAGCCGATCGCTGAATATAATCACAGCGAAGGATGCTCGGTCACGGGTGGCTATGTCTATCGCGGCGACGCGCTCCCCGATTTACAGGGCGCATATCTGTATAGCGATTACTGCACAGGGCGCATATGGTACGCCTATCGCAACACCAACGGCGCTTGGGTCAGCGATGTGTTCTTCGACGCGGATATGCAGGTCAGTAGCTTTGGCGAAGACGAAGATGGCGAATTATATCTGGTGAATTATCGCGGGTCAGTCCATCAACTCGTCCCCGCCCAGCAATAAGCCCGAGGAGCAACGCCCATGCCCGATCATAGCCGACACAAGTTCCCGCTTGATGACTGGCATATCAGTGAAATCGGGCAGGGGCGCGTCCACACACACGCCAACGGCTTACACCTGACGCTACCAGCGCAAGCGGCTGATTTTTACAGCAACGCGCAGATTGCCGATTATACCGTACCGCAACGACGCTTCACGTATCGTCCGCCCCTGCGCTTGACCGTGCGCGCCTATAGCCCCAGCGCCCAGCTAAAAGGCACGGGCGGCTTCGGCTTCTGGAATCATCCTTTCGCGCCCAACGAACGCGGGTTTCGCATCCCGCAGGCGCTGTGGTTCTTCTTCGGCTCGCCTGAGAATAATATGGCGCTGGCGCGGGGGGTCGCTGGTCACGGTTGGAAGGCGGCGACCTTCAACGCGCAACGCTGGCAATTCTTCGCGCTCTTGCCGACAGCCCCGCTCGCCTTTTTGCTCCTGCGCTGGCAACGGGCGTATGATGCGCTGTGGCCTATCGGACAAGGGGCGATCGGTGTCAGCGAGACGGCGCTCGGCGTATCCCTGCTCAGTACCCCCCACACCTACACGCTCGACTGGCATCCCGATCACGCGACCTTCACCGTCGATGGCGCTATCGTCCTGCGCCAACGACGCGCCCTGCCACAATCGGCGCTAGGCTTTGTCGCGTGGCTGGATAATCAGTATGCCGTCGTCACGCCACAGGGGCAATTCGGCTTCGGCTTCGTGGACGTACCCGCCGCGCAGAGCTTGATCTTGGAGTCCGTCAGCATCGAGCGGTTATAGCACACGCTCACCGACGTTGATCGCGATCGGCTAAATCCTGCCGTATCTTCTGCAAGCGACTGGTCGCGCGTTTGCTGTTATAAGCGGCCGCATCGCCGTTACTAGCCGGCGCATCGACGACTGGTAAAGTCTGGGTTTGTGTTTGCGGTTCGGGGCGCTGGGCGGATGCAGGCGCATCCGGTTGATACAACACCAGCCCGAACAAGGTCGCAATGGCGAAAGCCAGCGCGAAAATACCAATGATGCGCGCCGTGGGGCGGTCAATCACGACGACGAAGAATAAAATCAAGTTGAGCGCGGTATACACCGCCACCTGTAACGAGAATCCGCGTGCATAGCGCCGCCCGACATAGAGCGCGAAGAGCGTGCCAGCACCAGCGGCTAGCCCGATGATTGTCGTCAGGATAACGGTGACGAAACTCAAGTCCGCTAGCGTGACATCCGCATCGAGCACAGTGCCACCCCCCAGCGCGGCATACACGACGAGGAAGAATAGAGCCAGCAGAACGCCCAGCGCATAGCCTTTGTAAGCGCGCTGCCCGAACAGTACCCAGCGCGACAACACGAGGAAACTGCCGCCGAGGATGCCCAGCACTGTCCATTGGCTCAATAAAATGAGGGTGATCAAATCTGCCATGAGTCCGCTCTTTTCCACACGATCGATTAACAGCATTCATTATAGAACGATTGTGTGAGGGTTGCGAGTGTTCCCCCCAATCATTGGGTGTATCATGGCAAAATCATGACATTTATCCTGTCAATACCAGAAAGGGATTTTTTAGTTTCAAAATTGTAACAACCCCTTTATGAAATATATCCCAAGTTTACGATCATCGCCCTTTGATTTATCCCAAATTTTAAGATGTGAAATATTTCACAAATTATTTTATGTCGTAATATTTATACAATCTGTGATGGACAGCAGGCACACAGATGACGATTTTCGTGCTTAAAACATGCGAGATTAGCGATTACTCGGGTGGGATTGTCGTAATGTATGCATGAATGTATGCTTAAGAAAATAACACCGATTTCTCCCATCCTTAAAATATATCCCAAATTGTTAATTTCAGTTGAGTGTCAGCCAAAATTCCGCTATACTTGGGATTACCTACGAGATACACCCACGCCAAATTGACTGGGAACAACAGTTAACGGGGGGCTTTGTGGTCAGCTTGCACTCCAGTTGATCATGAGCAACAAGTGGTTCAAACACTTGCCGAAAAACAGGATAACGTATCTATCAGGCGATGGCTTATCGTCCTGCTAGGGGTTGTTTTGTCTCTATTGATAACGGGTTGGCAGATAAAGACCTGCCGACGTAGCAGATATATAAATCCACAGAAAGATAAGATGTACCGTGAAAGCACAAGACGCTTGGAACTCTGCCTACAATCAACTTGAATTACAGCTCGATCGGGCGACGTTTGATACGTGGCTTCGTCCAGCAATATTTTTAGGCTACGAGGACGGCGTTTTTCGTATCGGGGTGCATAACGCATATGCACAGGATATGCTCCAGCATCGCCTCTATCGCAATGTGCGGCGGGTGCTGGGCAACGTCTGGGGCAGTTCGGTCGAGTTAACGTTCGAAGTTCATAAAGATGCCAAGCGAACGCGCACCAACGAGCTAGCACCCAGCGACGAACCGCCCCTCTTTCGCTTTCTGGCACAGCAAGAGAAAAGCCCCGACTTGCCCGAAACATCGGAGACGCAACAACCGTCACTGTTCGAGCATGTCCAGCGATCGACCGCGCCGCCCCTGCCCGATAGCAACCTGAATCCGCGCTATGTCTACGAGCGTTTCATGGTCAACAAATCGAACCAAATGGCGTATGAGGCGGCATTAGCTGTCGCAGAATATCCGGCGACGGTCTACAATCCTTTTTTGATTTATGGGGGTGTCGGGCTGGGCAAGACGCATCTATTACAGGCGATCGCCCATACCTGCCAGCAACGCGAGCTACGCACGCTCTACGTACCGTCAGAAGTGTTCACCAACGATTTGATCACCGCTATTCGCAAGCGCACAACCGCGATGTTCCGCGAGAAGTATCGCTCGGTCGATGTCTTGCTGGTCGATGATATTCAGTTCATCAGCGGCAAAGATACCACGCAGGAAGAGTTCTTCCACACGTTCAACGCGCTGGTGAACTTCAATAAGCAGATTGTACTCGCGTCTGATCGCCACCCGCGCGAGTTGAAAACGCTGGAAGATCGCCTGCGGTCGCGCTTTCAGGGTGGCTTGGTCGTTGATATTCAGCCGCCAGAACACGAGACGAAATTAGCGATTTTACACATGTGGGCGCAGGAACGCGATGTCGCGCTATCGCCAGAGATGATCGCCACTGTTGCCAGACGTGCGCCCAACAACATCCGCGAGCTAGAGGGCATCTTCAATAAGATTTTGATTCAGTCGCGCCTCGGCAAGGTATCCCTGCCCACCGTCGAAGATACGATGGAGCGTTTCTCGGAGCCGCGCAACCCCTACACGATAGGTAACATCATCGCGATGACTGCCGAAGCGATGGGCTTCACCGCGGATGACTTGCGCGGCAAGCGCCGGACGGCCCGCATCAACAAAGCGCGACAGATGGCGATGTATCTCGTGCGCGATTTGACCGAACATTCCCTGCCACAGATTGGCACAGCCTTCGGCGGGCGCAGTCACACGACGGTCTTACACGGCATCAACAAGATCGAAGATAATCTGATCGATGACCGCGTGCTGGAGGCGCGGCTCGCCAAGATTCGCAAGACGATCGCCTCAGCGGGGTGATATACCGCGCACGATGAGCGCGACAACCAGCGTATAAACGACCAGCAGTAACAAAGTCTGCCATGCCGGTGGCGATAGATGCACCCAATAGCGGGTGTAGGGCACTGTCGCCACCAGCGCAATCACCGGCACGCTGAGCCATCGCCACGCCGGACGCATCCCGCGCGCCATGCTCACCCCGTAGACGCACCCCAGTACTAGCGCCAACCAGACATGCGCCAGCACGACCGCACCCAGCATGATCCCCGCTAGCCCATCGTGCAAAGGCGTAGGGGGAGTCAGGTAGGCAAGATGCACGAACGCCAGCCCGAATACCGCGCTCAAGAGCATATCAGCACCGGATGCCCCATACGACCACGGCGGCACGATCACGATCACGCCGATTGAGACTAGCATCAGCGACATGCCAAAATCGCGATCACGCACCGCCGTTCCCGCATCATAGAGCGCCCACGCCAGCACCCAGAGCAACGCACCGTTGATGCCACTGGCGACGATCATTGGCGCTTGTCCGAGGCGATCGCTCAGGTAAGCCGTCAGGAACAGATAAGCCGATGCCGGCGACGACGCGAGCGCGTCCGCTGGCGACCATGTGCCGGCGAGCAAGGCGCTGATGTCGTCGGCGGTGACCGCTGATACAGGGGGCAAGAGAAGCAAACGCCCCACCACCAGCGCACCGCTAACCAGCAAGAGCAAGAGATCGCGCCGCGATAGCCAGCCCATATCCGCATCATCGAGCGTCGTTCCCTGCGCTTCGGCGCGGGTCTGGGCATCCGCGAGCGTGCCCCCTAGGACCACAAATGCCATCAAGCCAAAGATGATATAGTCGAAAACCAGCATGTCCCACGCGACGAGATACGTCCACAGCGTCGCGCCGCCTAGGATCAGGGCGAGGCACAGCACCGCCGCTAAGCCGATGTGAGGCGCGGACGTGCGTAAAGCCGGCGCGAGCATCGCCCCCGCCCCCAGTAACATGCCAGCCATCAGTAAGCATACGAAAATCGTCATGGGTTTATCTCTCATCTGTGGCAATCAGCCGACAATCTGTCATACACATTGCACGAAAATCGCCGATTCTGTCAGGGTATCCCCTGAAATGCCGTCTACATTAAATTAGAGTTATTGGACATCATCTATGTTTAACGGTACACTAGCTTAAACTAATGCACTTTTTTCTTTTTCAAAATAATAGTGGGGTTTAACATGATGACTGATATTAACGATATGACCCTTGATGGCGTTTATGCAACGAATGATGATACCCCTGAACTCATCAAGGTATCGGCACGATCACGTTCGACAGCGGTCGCCGGCGCAATTGCCGGGGTTGTTCGCCAACATCAATTTGCCGAAATTCAGGCGATTGGTGCCGGTGCTGTCAATCAAGCTGTGAAAGCCCTCGCCATTGCCCAAGGCTATCTCGAACGGGATAGCATCGACATTGTTTGCACACCCGCCTTCACCGAAGTGGACATCGACGGGCAAGAACGCACAGCGGTACGCTTCACGGTTGAGCTACGGAGCAAAATCGCTGTCACCCAGTGAGTATGACCGAATAACGTCGATCAGGGGGCAATGCCGAAGCGATCGTTGCCCCATTTCGACCAGGGCAATCGCATTTAGACAATGAATGTGTCTTCATAGCGGGGTTTCACCCTGACCCCCACCACAAGCCATATGCAATCACCCTGCCATTTCTACGATCATCCCCGCAAGAATGACACCCGATACGAGCTTATCGCTTCGTCGCCAGTTTCAGTAAAGCACGGTTCCGCGACGATATTGCCACTTGCGGGATCACTGCGCTCCGGCATCGCGATCGTGTACGAGACCCCCGCTTCCATCTGGAAATCCGCATAGCCGACACTGCGTTCAGGCTTCATGCCGGTCACGAATACGCTCTCGCCATCATCCCAGCGCACGCGCACCGGCTCACCGCCGATCCCACGTTGCGTGCCGCGCTCCTGCACATACACTTCGATAATGCCTGATAATTGCGTATCACAAAACGTATCGAAGACCACGCCCTCATAGCGGCGTTGCGGCGGCGATGTCGGCACGACGACCACATTTGCCGATGTCGGCGTGGGGATAGCCGCCGGTGTCTTGGTCGGCGGCGGCGGCAAGGTCGGCGTTTCAGTCGGCACAGTCACTTGTATAATCTGTGGGTCTTGCACATCGGGGATGATCGTATCGGCACAACTGCGCTTGCCCTGCAGGCGATAAAAAGTCTGCATTGAGCGCACGGCCCGCAAGCCGGACGTGCTATCAATATAGCCCGACCGCGCCAGATCACAGGCAATATCCGCCACAGCCTGAATCGGATCACCGCCGAGATCTAGTTGATTCAAGCGTTGGATCACCGCGTTGAGATCGCCATCATAGGCATACGAGAGCGTGATCGCCACGATATACTGCGCTTTATCGTCGGGGCGCAGTTGGTCGGGGCGCGTGTTGGTTTCGATCACGGGGAATAATCCCCACGCGATATATAAGCCGCCCCCGAGACCAATCGCTAAGCCGACCAGCAAGCCCACCCACGAGACAAACCAGCGCGGACGTTGGTACTTGCTACTATCGCGGAAGGCGGGTTGTTCGGGCAAGGATGTCGGTTGTTGGGTCATGGCGATGCCTCACCATCGTTGCGCGGCGATAATTGTTGGAAGTTCTCCATCGGTGGCGTTAAACGCCCCAGCCCTGCCGAGAGCGCGACCAGAATCCGAATATCGTTGACATCGCGTGACGTCGTGATGTAACGCTCGGTCAGTTCTTGCACGTAAAGCGGCACATTATCGACCCCTAGCGCACTCAAGCGTCGCAGTGCGCCTTCAATATCGCCATCTGCGAGATACCCTTCGGCGACCATCAGCGTATAGGTCTCCTGATAACGCGGGTTCAAGTCGGACAAGGGGCTATCCGTATATTCAAGCGGCACAGCCACCCAGCCCACATACAGCCCAATGCCGAGTCCTAACAAAATGCCGATCACAGTTGAGATGAATAAGCGCATGATTCGTATCGGTGACTTTCTCGTTTGTCAGCGAGCGCGCCAGCGGTCGAGATGCCCGCGACGGTCGCAACGTCCATCAGTTGTCGCACTCGCTTAGTTTAACAGATCGCCCGCTGTGAAAGCAGTGGAATTTTCTAGGGCGCAGAGTCGATGAATGTCCGATGCCACTGCTCCAACGTGAGCAAGGCCCACAGCAGGCGATTGTGATCGCGCTGGTGTGCCGCATGCGCGTCAATCAAGGTCGCGACTGCTGGCATGTTCAGCAAATCCCGCGCCCGCGCCCGCTGGCTCAGCAATAGCTCGCGCACTGGCGCACTATCGCGCCGAAGCCAGGCCCCCAGCGGCACACCAAAACCGTGTTTGCGGCGGTCGATAACGGCAGACGGCAGTAGACCGCGAGCGGCTTGCTTGAGGATGTACTTGGTCTGCCGCCCGCGCAACTTGAGATTCAAGGGCATGGGCGCGACCATCTCCGCCAGATGATGATCGAGAAAGGGCGCACGCACTTCTAAAGATGCCGCCATCGAACAGCGATCAGCCTTGATAAGCAGATCATCGGGCAGATACGTGGTCTGATTGGCGTGCAGGATACCAGCGAGATCGCTCGTCGGCACATGCGCCACGAAATGATCGCCAGCCACATCCGACGCGGATGCCGTCAGGTCATGCAGTTGACGCGCTGATGCTATGCGTACCCAGTCGAAGTAAGCGCGGGCGAGGGGTTGCGCCGCCCCACGGGCGAAGCGTCCCGCCCGCTGGACGCGATCGTAATAGCCCGTGCCTTCGGGCAAAGCACTCAAAATCGCCGCCGCGAACTGCCACGCTGGACGCGGCACTATGCCGAGCTTCTGCACCAGCGTCGCCGCGTAAAAGCGATCATAACCCGCGAAGAGTTCGTCGCCGCCATCGCCCGTCAGCGCGACGGTCACCTGCTGGCGCGTCAGATCGCTGACAAGATACGTAGGAATCGCGCTACTATCAGCAAAGGGCTGATCGTGATGCCACACCAGACGCGGCAACAAGTCCATCGCGGTGGGATCGACGGTGAAAGCGGTGTGATCGGTCTCTAAATGACGGGCGACGGTCTGCGCGTGGTGCGTCTCGTCGAAGCTGTCGTCGCCGCTGAAACCGATGCTGAACGTCTTGATCGTCTGATTGCTGTGGGCTTGCATCAGCGCGACAATCAGCGAGCTATCCAGCCCGCCCGATAAAAACGCGCCCAGTGGCACATCGCTCATCATGCGCTCGGTGACAGCATCGCGCAATAGCTCGCGCACGAGTGCGGCATAGTGCGCGTCGTCGCCGCTGGTCGTGGCATCGGTGATGGTCGGCACGCGCCAGTATTGGTCGTGATGCACCACACCATCCTGCCAGACTAACTGCTGCGCCGGCAAGAGAGCGCGAATGCCCTTGAAGGCCGTCAGCGGGGCGGGGACGTAGCCATAGCCCAGATACAAGCCCAGCGTGCGCGCATCGTCGAACGCCGACTCACGCGGGACAGCTGGATGCTGGAGCAGGGCTTTGATCTCGCTGGCGAAAACCAGCGTTTGCGCGTCGTGATAATAGTAGAGTGGCTTCTGCCCGAAGCGATCACGGGCGAGCAACAAGCGCCGTTGCTTGGCATCCCACAGCGCAAAGGCGAACATCCCGCGCAGGTGGCATACCAAGTCAGTGCCGTACTGCTCGTACAAATGCGCGATCGTCTCGCCATCCCCCGCCGTATGAAACTGATGCCCGTGTTGCGTCAGATCATGGCGCAGGGCTTTATAATTGTAGATCTCACCGTTGAAAACCACCGCCACCGATCGGTCTTCGTTGTAGAGTGGTTGATCACTGCCGCCGATATCGATGATCTTCAGGCGGCGCATCGCCAGCCCGACGCCCGCATCGGTATGATAGCCCGCGTCGTCGGGGCCGCGATGATGTAGTTGATCGGTCATCGCGTGCAAGGTCGCGGATGCTACCGGACGCGCATCGCGCTGAACCAGACCGCAGATTCCACACATGGGGTGCTATTGCCTTTCTGTTATGCTTGGATCGCCCGAAAAACGGATTCAGGATACCTGTTTTTCGGGCGTGAGGAAATGGGGGCTTACTCTAGCGTCGGGGTTTGATGCAGAGTCCCTAGCGCGGCGCGGATAGTTGCGGCAGTCATATCATGGTACATCTGCGCGATTTCATCGGGCGAGTAAGGCATTTCTTCTTCGAGCCACCACGATAAAATCGCAAACAGCGACCCCGCGAGATTCTGTGCGGCGACATGCGTCGGGATGGCAATATCATCAATGCCTTGCTCATCGACCAGCACCGTCAGTTGCTTCTCGTAGATGCGCGCGAGATACTTCAAGGTGCGATAGATGACAGATGTCACGCCCTTATCCCCCAGCAACGAGCGATACAAATCAGCATATTCTGCCACATGCTGGAACGCCAGCAGGCTCGGCGGGTGTTTATCGCCTTCTTCATACTCCGGCTTGAAGATCAACTCGCTGGTTGATTCCACCAGTTCATCGAACATCTCCTCCAGACTGCTCGCCAGCAGTTCGTCCTTATCTTTGTAGTGCAGGTAAAAGGTCGCCCGACTGAGATCAGCGCGGTCTGTGATTTCTTGAATGGTGATGTTATCGTAGCCCTGCTCAAGCACCAGCGCGATCAAGGCATCCCGTAAGCGGCGACGTGTGCGCCGCACACGACGATCTATTTTTTGCATAAGTCATGCTTTTCTATAGTGTTTGTTAATTATTGTCTAGTATAAACAATCGTCTATAAGTAGACAAGGTGAGTATTGTCAGGGTTAGCGAAGCACCCGCCACAGGCGACATACCACAGCTTACACATCACGCCGTATTACGCGCCGGCGTATGCCTTCGGGGGCGTGGTGCGCTCGGTCGAAGGCTTGACGCAGGCGCTCGCCCAACGGGGGCATCGCATCAGCATCCTGACGACGGACGCGCTCAGTCTCGATCAACGCTATGAAGGCAAACCAGCGATGACCCCACCGGCGCGCGTGCAGGTCTATCGCGTGCCGAACGCGCTCTATCGCCTGCGTCGCCTCAATCTATCGACCCCGTGGGGCTGGCGGGCTACCCTGCGCGATCTGCTCCCGCAGGTCGATCTGGTGCATCTACACGAATTTCGCACGGTCGAGAACCTGCTGACCGTCCCCCGCGCCCGTCAGCATCAGCGCCCCATCATCCTGACTCCGCATGGCACGATGACGCACAGCACCGGCCGCAGTGCGCTGAAAGCCGCGTGGGATGCGCTGGTGAGTCCGCAGATTGCGCCCGCAGTCCGCCATATCATCGCGCTTGCGCCATCCGAGCGCGACGACATCGCACAGGTGTGGCGCTGGTCGCCGGTCGATTACAGCGTGATTCCTAACGGCATCGATCCAGCGGCTTTCGCGCATTTGCCCGATGACACGGCTTTTCGCCAGCAATACGGCATCAGCACCGGGCGCGTCGTGTTATTCATGGGACGCTTGCACGCGCGCAAAGGCGTTGAGGTGCTGGTACGCGCCTTCAAACAGGCGAATATCGCCGATACAACGCTGGTGCTTGCCGGCCCTGACGAAGGCTTGCGCGCGACCTTGATGCCCCTGTTAGATGAGCGCATCACACTGACGGGCTATCTCGATGGTGAGACGCGCCTCGCCGCGCTAGCAAGTGCCGACCTGTTCGCCCTGCCGGCTATCGGTGAGGGGTTGTCGATGGCGGTGTTAGAAGCGATGGCGAGCGGGGTCGCTGTCCTGTTATCGCCGGGCTGTAATCTGCCACAGGTGACCCCCGCTGATGCGGGTCGTATTGTCGCGCCGGAGGTTGACGCGCTCGCGGATGCCCTGCGCGACTTACTCGCGGATTCTGCACGCCTGCGAGCGATGGGGGCCCATGCGCGACAACTCGTGCAAGAGCAGTTCACATGGGCACGGGTTGCCGCACAGGTCGAAGCCGTCTACCGGACTCACTTGGCGTAGCGCTCAACCGCCTTGCGGACAGCGACCGGATTCGCGCCGACGATGCGCTGTGCCGGTTGCCCGCCCTCGAAGATAATCATGGTCGGGATGCTCTGCACCTGATACCGGCGCGACATCACCTGATTATGATCGACATCCAGCTTAGCAATCTTGATCGTGCCGCTGTATTCAGCGGCTAGGGCTTCGATGTGCGGGGCTATCTGATGACAGGGGCCGCACCAATCCGCCCAGAAATCGACCAGCACCGGCACTTTGCTCTTGAGGACTTCTTCACGGAAGCTCTTATCGGTGACGTGAATCGGGCGCGAGAGATCGGCTTGTGTCGATTTTTTGCCCGTCGGCAGGGGTTTATCGGTGAGCAGGTGCGCGGTGTGGGCGCGGACATCTGCCGGACGAATGCGCGTCGCATCCGCTTTGACCTTGCGCTTGTGGTCGCTCGTCAGGCTGACGAGCGCGGGTGTTGCTGGTTCGCCATATTTGATGAACGCCGATTGACTGGTAGCCGTATGCAGGCGCACAACCAGCAAATCACCGGCGTGCTTTTTGGCGATTTTCCGCAGGGCATCGTCTAGCGCCTTGTCGATGTCATCGTGATGAAAGATCAGCAGAGCGGGCAAGTCTTGCGCTAGTACGCGCTCAAGGCTCTGGTCATCGGTGGTAATCGGGGTATCGAGAATAGGCATAAGCTGTCGTATCTCCTTGATGATTGGACACTTTACTCTTATAGACGAGCTATGCCCTGCTGTCATTACGTCACGGCGCGATTCCCACCGATTCTAGCGAATAATTACAGCTATGCTAACGTCATTTAAACGAAATCACAAGTCAACTTAGTAAAAATTGTGGTATGATCAATATTGAGTTTAAATACGTCGATACAAGCACAGGATAGCATGGATACCCATATTGTTTCGTCTATCCCGCCGCCCATTCTCCCACAGGGGGTCATAGGTCACCGACCCATATTTGATCGCACAGACCGGAAAAGGACATCGTTTGCCGATAGAAACGCATTGGTATGATCGAGAACGCTGTATCATTTGCATGCACACAGCGAGCATGACCAGCTGGGATGAAGCCTATGCGGCATTTGCGACTGTGCTAGGGATGAGCGCCGCGTGTGATGAGCCAGTTATTCTATTGCATCAGGTGGCGAGCGATTTTGGCTTGCCGCCGGGGGGCTTCGCTGATTATGCCGCGCATTGCTTGCTCTCGGCGTATCAAGTCAACTTTCGGATGGTGATCTTCATTACCAAGAACACGTCGATTCCGTCTCTGTGGCAGGCGGCGCTGTCCGTCCACGCGGATGACCAGACCGCCCCCCATCACTATGTCCGCACGCTCGACAAAGCCCGCGCCATATTTGATGACGCGGATTAATCGACGTAATACGTCCAGTTGACGTTCAATAACCAGATCATCGCAAAGCCGGTGACGATCATCGGCGCAGTGCTGACCGCCAGTAGTAATAATAAGCCCAACAAGAACGCCCCCGATGAGGCGACGATGCCGGTCATCAAGAGGCTGAACAGGACGATGCCAGCGACGACATGCGCCAAGACCCACGTCCACGCGCCGCGCACATAACGCGCCAGCACGAACATCTGGCAGAAGCTGAGCAGTGCCAGCGGGATGACTAGAACCTGTAGCGCCATCACCCACAGCAGTTCTGCCGGCGGCAGGGTGCGTATATTAAAGAAGAACCCCGTTTGCTGGACGAGCAGAGTCGCCAGTATATCAATGCCGAGGATGCCGCCGATGATGCTGGCAATCCGCCACCCCTGCCAGAATTCATCAGTTTTCTGGCGTAGGAGTGGTTTTTGGATACTGCCAATGATCAGCCCGAAGGCAAGCCCAATTAAAGAGTAGATAGCAAAGGAATAGAAGACGACGCTGGGGGTATCCGGCAATTGGTCATAGCCTGACCAGATGACAAAGGCGAGTACACCGCCGCCGATGAAGATGATGATCGCCGCGAGCAGGCTTGAATAAAGCGCAAAAACCCCGCCGACAACCCACATGAGCATGAACCGCAGATTTGAGAAGACACCGCGCATAACAGATGACCTTTGTACCACACTTGATTGCACTGTTCATTACAGTGTAGCACAAATTACAGCGCGTGGCGGGCCAATCACCGGGATTATCGGGCAGGGGCGATCGTATTAGACTTGATTTTCGACCGCGAACAGCTGTAAAGCCGCTAGAATCTCAAGAAAGGTTTTAAAATCATTTGCTGAAAAAGCCTGAGCAATATGACCATCTAATTCTTTCGCGAGTTCAAGGATGTCGTCGCGCAGGTCTGCGCCTTTCTCCGTCAGGTGGATCAGTACGGCGCGGCGATCGCTAGGATCAGGGCGACGTTCGATCAAGCCTTTATTCTGCAACTTATCTAAATTAGGCGTGAAGGATGTAGCGGCACGCCCGACAGCCTGTGCCAGCGCTGACGCATGCTGACCGTCTTTCGCGTATAGGGCGCGTAAAATATACCACTCGATTACTGTCAGTTGGTGCGGGCGCACTGCCCGGCGGAAGATTTGATCGACATTCCGCAGGGCGATGTCCAGATTACACCAGACAGATCCATCAAAACGTAAGGCAGTTGTTTCAGCCATATCTTTGTTCCTACCTACTCATTTCATTACTGGATTGGCAAGTCAGCGGACACAGTCACGAGCATTTGTGCCAAAGTGCAAGATTGTTATGTAATATTACCAATTATTGCATACAAAAGTACATTAATACTTGTTAATGTGATTATATTTTTATACTTTTTTTACTATTCCAGCGAGAAAATAATGCGATTAATTATGAAAGACTATAACACCGGACGTTAAATCTCATATAATTCTAACTTATATTATATGCAATTGCAAAAGCTTAACCATTATGTAATATTCAGTTCAATGCGCGTTTGCGACGCGGGCGTACCTCTAAGATGACGACCGGCGCAATGATAAACGCCGCCCCGACCCATTGCAGAGGCAGGATGATCTCGCCGAGGAAGATCAGCGCGAAGATCATCGCTAGTACTGGCTCTCCCACGCTGATAATCGCCGCTCGTGATGACCCCAATTGTTGGATGCCGATATTAATCAGGAAGATAGGCATCGCCGTGCCAAAGACCGCAATCGCCAGCAGTAATCCCCACACATCAAGGCGCGTCGGGATCGTCAAACCGAACAACGGGATCGCCAGCGATAACACCAGCAATGTCCCCGTGATGACCCACGCCGTCCCGCGTGCGACCGAGACCGACTGTTGCATGATATCGCCCACCAGCAAGAAGTAAATCGCCACGCTGAGCGCGTTAATCAGCGCGATGCCCACGCCCAACAGAACCGTGTTGCCATCGCTCAGGTTAAAATCAGGGATCGTCAGGATTAAGCCGATCAGCGTCAAGCCGATTGCCACCCATGCCAACGCCGACAAGCGCACACCCAACACGACCGAGATCATCGCGACCATCGCCGGATAGGTGTAGAAAATCACTATGTAGATGCCAGTGGGGATGTACCGAATGCCGGCGAAGACCGAGAGTGCCGCGATCGCGTACAGAATACCGAGCGACATCATCTTCAGGATTTGTATCGGGCGTTCGACCGGTGCGGGTTTATCGGTGCGGCGTTGGCGCATGATAATCACGCCCCAGATGATAGGCGTAGCGAAGATGAAGCGCCACAGGGCAATATCCGTCGTCTGGAAATCCGGCACGGCGCGATAGACGAAATTGGCGAAGATCGGCAAGAAGGCGTAACCGGTGATCGCAACGATGATCGCGATAAAACCACGACGATAATCAACAGGCATAGGTGTCTCTCAATCTTAGCTCATGAATACGACGCGCTCCCTACACATGCCAGCAGGTTTGTCCTTGTCAAGGGGGCGCATTCCCTCTACAGTTATAATTTCCACAAAAGTATACCATACACACAGATAGGATGAACCATGCGATTATTACTGATGGGTTTTGGCAATGTCGGGCAGGGACTCGCCAGCCTGATCCAAACCCAGCACGCGACCCTGATGAGACAATACGGCTGTGATCTACAGATTGTAGGCGTGGCGACCGGCACACGGGGCATTGTCTATCATCCCGATGGGCTGGCGATTGACGGTTTGCTGAGTGCTTATACCGCCGGTGATCTGACGACGCATCCGGCGCAACCCACGACATTTGATGACCCCCAGCAGATGATCGAAACAGCCGAGGCTGATATACTGGTCGAAGCGACCCCGACCAAGTTCGACACAGCGCAACCCGCCTACGATTACATGCAGAGTGCGCTCAACACGGGCAAACATGTCATCAGCGCGAACAAAGGCCCAATCGCGCGGTATTACCCGCAACTGATGGAACGCGCACGCGCACAAGGCTTGCATCTGCGCTATGAGGCGACCGTGATGGCGGGCACACCGGCGATCGCTACCGGCAGGGAGATGCTAGCCGGTGCGGGGATACGCGCGGTGCGCGGTATCCTCAACGGGACGACCAATTATATCCTAACGCAGATGGAAGGCGGGCAATCTTACGCCGATGCGCTGGCACAGGCGCAGGCGCTAGGCTATGCCGAAGCCGATCCTAGCGGCGATGTCGATGGCTGGGATGCGGCGGGTAAAGTCTTGATCTTGGCGGCGGCAATCTTCGGCAAGTCTCTGCGCTTCGATGATCTGACGGTGACGGGCATCACGCAGATCACGCCACAGGATATCCGCACGGCACAGGCTGAGGGCGCGCGCTACAAGCTGATTGCCAGCGTCGATGCTGAGGGTGGCGCGGTGCGTCCGGTGCGCCTACCGATGACCGATCCACTGGCGCAAGTCAGCGATGCGACCAACGCCATCACCTATCGCACCGATGCGCTGGGCGATGTGACGCTGATCGGCGCGGGGGCGGGACGACGCGAGACAGGCTACGGCGTACTAGCGGACATCCTCGCCATCCAACGCCAGCTATCATAAGCAACCATATCTGTAATCGCTTATTAAATGTATGATTGTCGTTTGTATGTGCAACACTTTAGCACTCAATTGTCAGAACTTGTGTAAACTCATATAATAATAGTGTATTGCCTAAATAGGACAGTAGCCCGCCTTCCTTCCATCCAGACAGCACAATAAAGGTAGTGGAAAATAATCATGGACACAGCAACAGCACCAACAGTCACCAAAAAGCGCGTTCTCGTCGTCGAAGATGATACCCATTTGTTATCGGGGATTCGTGATATTTTAGAACTTGAGCATTACACCGTCTTGACAGCGAAACACGGTCAGGATGCGCTCGCCGTTCTCAACTCTGATCCGGAGAATCCGCCGGATGTGATTGTATCGGACATCATGATGCCGCACATGGACGGCTTTGAATTTTTGGAAAATGTGCGCTTGCAGGATATGTGGGTCACGGTGCCGTTCATCTTCCTGACAGCCAAAGGCGAGCGCGAAGACAAACATCGGGCGAGCCTCGGCGGTGCTGATCAATTCTTGACGAAGCCCTTCGACGCGGAAGACTTGCTGGTTGCCGTGCGCTCGGTCGTCGGGCGGGTCGATCGTATCACGCATTCGTATGAGCTGAAGATGGAAGACCTGAAAGACAAGTTGATGACGATTGTCAACCATGAGCTACGCACGCCGCTAACCTTGATTGTCGCCTATGCCGAGATGCTGAAAGATGTCGAAGAGAGCAACCTGCCCGACGAGGAGAAATCCTTCTTGAAGGGCGTGTTCAGCGGTGCCGATCGGATGCGACGCTTGATCGAGAACTTCATCACAGTTGTGGATTTACGCATGGGCGAAGCGGATAAAACCATCGCCTGGCGCAGTCAACCGCTTGCGGTGCAATATATCGTCGATGCCGCCTATCGCCAGATTGCCCAGCCCGATACCCGCCCGCGCACCTTCACCTTTGATATTTCCGATGATCTGCCGCATCCGGTGATGGACGAGCAGTACATGACGATTGCCGTTCGGGAACTGCTGGATAACGCCGCCAAATTCTGCAATCAGGGCGACGAAGTGACCGTCCGTGCTGAAGCCGAAGATGATAAGATGGTGAAAATACAGGTCATCGACAACGGACGCGGGATACCAGCGCAAGAACTTGAGAATATCTGGAAGCCCTTCTACCAGATCAAGCGCGAAGTCCACGAAGATCAAGGCGCAGGCTCTGGTCTGACGATTGTCGATGGCATTGTGCGCTTGCACGGTGGCAGGCGCGCGATCGAGAGCATCGAGAATAAGGGCACGACGGTGACCATCTGGTTACCGACGGAAAAACCATCCGCAACTTCGGACGCGTAAGTTACGTATACCATCAGTAGAACAACAGCCAATGCACGAAAACACGTTATCTGTTTTGTGATGATCGGGGACTTCGTGTATACTTGGTTTAATTATCAATCAGATCAATGAGTATAGGGGTCGGCTCTACTATGCCTTCATTACTTCAGAAAATTAATACACTTATCAGTGCCAATATGCACGGTTTGATCGACAAAGCCTTGGAGGGCAACTCCGTCAAGGTGATGGATGAGTACATCCGTCAGGTAGAACGCAATCTGGAAGCGCTCGAAGATTCTGCCGCGACCGTCGGCGGAACTGTTCGCACGCTCAAGCGAAAGTACGAAGAGTTCGCCAACGAAGCCGAGAAGCTCGACCGCAATATTGACACGCTCATCCTCAAGGGCAAGGACGAATTAGCGGCGGCGGCACAGGCCGAACTGAACACCAAGCAAGAACTGGCGCAGGAATACTACGAACAGTGGCAATCACAAGAGCAACAATACCGCAATATGCTGGATATGCGGATGAAGCTCGAGTCACGGTTGACATCGATCAAGCAAGAGCGTGAGCGCCTGCGCGCGCTGATCGAACTGGCAGAGACCAAGAAGGTGATGACCAAGACGGTCAAGAGCCTCGACGATATTTCGTCGGTGGACGATGCCGAAATCAGCAGTCTCGCCGACGAAATCCGTTCGCGGGTCGATCGTGAAGATGCCCGTCTGGAAATTGCTAGCATGAAGCTGGGCGAAGAAATCGACGAAGCCGTTGGCGGCAGTTCGGTCGATCTACAACTGGAAGAACGGCGCAAACGTCTGCTCGGTGGCAACGAAGGTTAAGCCGATCACAGGCAACGGTCATCCCTAGATAGTGCTTCCCCATGGGCGACTTAAGCGCGAGTCGCCCCTAAAAATTTAGGGTCTTTTGTATCTTGCGTGGTCAAGCTCCTTTTGTCCCCTTTTTGAAAAAAGGGAACACCAAAAGTTTTTGGTTTTTTGAACGCGCAACGTTCAAAATAAACAAGGTCAAGGAACGATCGTCCTTGTGGGGGTGCGGGGGCGAAGCCCCTGCGACAAAAACCACGCGAGATCCCAAAGAGCCAAAATTTATAGCAATCTTGGCTATAACTCATTTTTCTGCTGTCTATCTGTGGTAGAATTTGCCTAAAAGAACGAATAAGCACGAAGAGGACAATATAACCATGTCAGAGCGCAACAAAGCTCGCAATCGGGTTTTGACGACCCTACTGATGAATGCGGTTTTGCGCTGGGAAAGCTTCGTCACCCTACTCATCACGATGGTCTTATTTTTGGGCGTGGGCGATATTGCCTTCCCGGTCGTGGGGGAACTCCCGGCTTTCTTCTGGCTGATTCTGGGTGGCGCGGCAGAAGGTGCGCTGATCTGGTCAACCTTGACCGACCCGGAAGAAGCGCGCGAAGCCATGTCACGCGATTTCGAGAGCAAGTACGACCTCGCGCTGATCCGCAACAGTGTCTCACGCGAGCGCCTGCGACAAGCCTTTGAATATCGCCGCAACATGATGGAATTGTTGAAGAGTCATCAGGGCGCGTTACGCAGCGAATTGCGCGAGACGGTCGAGACGGTTAACAATTGGATCGCGCATATGTACGACATTGCGCGCCACATCGACGCGGTGGAGAGTAACGAGATTGTCGCGTCGGACTTGCGCCGTGTGCCACAGCAGATCGAAAAAGTGAAAATTCGCATCGACCGCGAAGCCGACGAACAAGTGCGGCAAGATTTAGAACGCCAGCTGGAATTGCTGGAACGGCAACGCAACAATCTGGAACAACAGCAGAACAGCGTCAAACGGGCTGAAATCCAGCTAGAAAGCACGCTCTCGTCGCTGGGTACGGTCTACGCGCAGATGTCGCTGATGGGGACGAAAGAGGTCGATAGCAGTAGATGGCGACGAACGCGGCTGGAGATGCAAGACGAAGTGAACCGCCTTGAGGATACGATCTATGCGATGGACGAAGTGCAAGCGCAGAGCCTCAATCTCGGTTAAGCGTGCCTGCCCCCCACCGTTGACACACGAAGCGCTTGTTAATGCCCCGAGGATCGATTCCATGTTACAATCTTTTAACATCGACCATTGGGGTATATTTTGATTTATGAGTGAGACAGACAAAAGGGGAAATTTGCAAGGCATTAGCGTGCTGATCGCGACACCGTTTTTCTTAGGATTAGCGCCGATCTTCGGCAAATTTGCGATTAACACGGGAGCTGACCCCTTCACCGTTGCGGCACTGCGAACGATCGTCGCGGTGGTTTTGCTGTGGTTGGGTTATGCGATTTTTGTGCGCCGTTATATGTTCATTTACCCAGCCGGCTTGATGGGCTGTATCGTCATCGGCACGATCAACGGCATCGGCTCACTTTTCTTCTATGGCGGGTTGAGTTATCTGGATGCCTCTCTCGTCCAGCTCATCAACGGGTCATATCTCGCCTTTGCGATCTTGATCTCGCGCTTTGGCGGGCAAAAAGCTGACCGACGCACGCTGATTCGCGTCGGTTTCGCGTTAATGGCACTGGTGATGATCACCGGTTTTAGCGCGGGCGGGATCAACTGGACGGGCGTGGGCTTGATGCTGGGCAACGCGCTGATGTTCGCCGGTACGGTGACGCTGAGCCAGTACGTGCTGTACGAAATGCCCGCCCCCACCGCCGCGCTCTACATCATGACGACGATGGGCGTGGTGGTGACGATGGTCTGGCTAGCGGTCGCGCCGCCCCTCGCGCCGGCTGTATTTCAGGATGCGATTGTCTGGATTGTCCTGCTCGGTATCTCGACGGCGCTCTCACGCTTGGCGATCTTCGCCAGTGTCAAAGTGCTGGGCGGGATGCAGACCGCGATCAACGCCGCCGGTGAAATCGCCACGACGCTGATTCTGTCGTATCTGTTCCTCAGCGAGACGCTGACGACGTGGCAATGGGTCGGCACAGCCTTGATGTTCACCAGCATCTTGATGGTACGCAAGCGCGATTTGCTCCCACGCGGGTTCAATCCTAACGCGCTGATTGTGGCTAATATGTCCAGCGTGCAATTCCAGCGCATCGCGTTTCATCGCGCCTTCGGCACGAAAGAGCATGATAACCCCGAAGGGACGATGGGCGCAATCACCACGCAGGAGATGCAACTCATCCAGAAGATGATGGGCGCGAGTGGCGGCGGCATCGACCCCTTCCCGATCAGCAAGAGCCAGAAAATCATCGGCGATATCGAAGCGGTAGACCCCGAACAACCGACGCAACCAAGCCGCAAAGGTATGGAAGACCTCGATGCGATGCTCGCGCAGACCGCACCGGTTCAACGTCCGCGCAGGGAACAGGATAATGAGGACGCGGACGACAGCGACGCGCCATCAGCCGCCAACACCCTGCACGTCGAGACGCATGAAATCCGTATCCCTGATGAATTGCGCGAGGATGATTGAGCGCCGATGCGCCTGACGACCGCCCAGTATCAGCATATGACCGATTATCTGCGGCGTTTGTACGATGTGCCAGTGTACGAGCGCCACGGGGTCGCGCATCCGATCGTCTGGCATCGGGCCGCTGACGACCAGCGCACTGCGCCGGATAGCATTTTCGGCACGGCACCGCGCCGGACGATCAACCGTGATGATTGCGAGATATACGATTACGGGTATTTACAGACCTTACAGAACAGCAATCGCCACCTGTTCAACGGGACGACCTTCGCGCTCAAGCGGTTTGTGCCGCGTACCCGCCGCATTGATGCTAGCTTCGGCACGTACTTCGACGCGATCGCCACCAGTTACGCGCTCGAAAACGAGATCACGCACGCCCAAAGTCGCACACAAGGCGCGTTACGCCTGCCCTTACGCACGCAGTATCACCGCGCTATCACCCCGCGCGCGAGCCTGACTAGCGGTAACGGACGCAGTGCGCCATTAGGCGGCGGCACTGTGATCGTCTACAACCAGCGCGGGACGTATCGTGCGCTAGTTAATCAGCGCGGCAAGCAACAAGCCGCCCGCCCCAACGCCTTGCACGTCTTGCCAGCGTATATCGTGCAACCGATGGGCACGACGATGCACCCGCGCGAATGGTCGATCACTCATCATCTCTATCGTGAATTTCTGGAAGAATTATTCGGACTGCCCGAGAGCGACACGATCGCGTATGAGCATCCCGCGCTGGATGATTATCAGCAGATGCAAGCGGAGGGACAAGCACAGGTCTATTTGCTGGGCGTATCCTTCAACCTGATGACTCTGCGTGTCGAGATTAGCACGCTGATGCTGATTCGTGATCCGCAGTGGTGGGAGCGTGTCAACACGCCGCATACCCCGTTGACGCTGGACTTGACCGAGAGCGATCGCCTCTTGCCCGTGCCTCTGGCTGACGATACCGCTATCCTGCGCCAGCTACCGGCGGCGTATTATCTCAATATGCCGCCACAAGCCCTGACGACGCTATGGGAAGGGATTGATCTTGCGCGTGACTTGCTCTCATAGCCGTTTGTGCAAGAAGTAGCTGGTATGATCGGGCGGGCGCTGAAGCGTGCCGAAGGTGCGAAACCCTGCCGCTTGATAGCTGGCAAGCGCGTCGAAGTCGCCAATATCGCAGACGATGCCGATCGCGCCTTCGTCATGACTGGTGCGGCTGGCGATCGTCAGCAATTGTGCGAGGCGCGCCGACTGATCTTCATCGGGATGCACCCAGACATAGCGCATGTCAAACCATGACCAGAACACACCGCCGAACACCCCTGCGCGTATCTCTTGCTCATGCTGTAAGGTGATCGCAAGGCGGCGGTTGTCGATGGGGACGTGTTGGAGCGCGTGGCTGAGCAAGCCATATTCTAAGCGGCGCAAATCATCAGGGGTCGGCGGTGATTGGCGCTCGATGTGCAGATGATCGGGCACGGCGACCGTCCGCGACGTGAGCGGCTTGTGCAGGTAATAGCAGGTGTGCTGTGGGGGACGATCGGCAATTGTGCCGAAGGTGCGATAGCCGAGCTTGTGATAAAAGGGCTGCGCCTGAAAATCGACGGTGAACAAATACGCGCGCCGGATGCCCTGCGCCAGCGCGACCTGCTCGGCAGAGATCATGAGCAGGCGACCATGCCCCCGCCCGCGGGCCTCCTCAGCGACCCACAGCGTATCCACGAAGAGATAGCCCCAATCGAACTCACAATACACGCCACCGAGAAGCGTCCCGCGTGCATCACGTAAGACGAGCGCAAAGGTCGTATCAGTCATCTGAGGAAGAGATGATACGGCGCGCTGTGCGGTCTGCCGTGCGCCATTTTCTATCGTCTGGATGAGATGTCGTGTGGGGGTGCGGGTGATGTGCACGTCCAGCGCGGGCATAGCGGCGGTTTACGCCGTTTGACCGTCGCGGATGCGCTGGGCGATGCTCATAATCTGCGAGGGTAAAATCGGCTTCAGCAAGAATTCAGACGAGGGCACGAGATGAATATATTGCTCGTACTCTTTGCCGGCGCTGGCGACAACGACATGCGTTCTCTGCAAGGTGTGATCTTGCGCCATATATTCTAGCACGCCGATGCCGTCCATATCGGGCAGGCGCACGTCAAGAAGCACGAGATGCGGCGCGGGATGTGCGCGCAACAGATCAATGGCGGCGCGTCCATCACGGGCAAGATCGACCTGATAGTCGTTCTTCTCAAGCACTTTCAGATAAAATTGTTGCAATGCCGGTTCGTCTTCGACAATTAAGGCGCGCAAGTCCATGAGCTTACCTGTATCCCGTTTACAATTGCTAATATCTACCAAACTGTTCATACAGAAGCGCTATGCCATGTAGCGACAATCTATACTATATCATACCTCAAAGTAAAGAAGTATTGAGATCAAGCGCCTACGAACAAGTTGTCATGAGAATTCTTAAGGGTTTGGTAACTACTCAGCCCTCACCCTAAATCCCTCTCCCGACCGCCACTATGTGGCTAGGAGAGGGACTTCAACTGTGCTTGTCTTGAGGGCAGAAGCTGGCGTAAATCAATTGA
>DAOTTV010000073.1:0-19166 GCA_034437755.1 Anaerolineae bacterium
TCAATTGATTTACGCCAGCTTCTGCCCGCAAGACAAGCACGGTTGAAGTCCCTCTCCTAGCCACATAGTGGCGGTCGGGAGAGGGATTTAGGGTGAGGGCTGAGTAGTTACTAAACTACAAGCATTACCGACTAAATTAAACTTTGGCTTCTTAATTAAACTACAAGCATTACCGACTAAATTTTGGTAAAATTAGTAATATTACTATCTTTACCAGATATGTGTGGTGACTCATGGACCTTTCGACTGTTCAACCAATACTCGATGCGATCGCACACCCCACTTTACTCATCCATCGAGCGCAATGCCTGTATATGAACACTGCCTGTGCTGAGTGGCTCGGCTATCCATCTGCGTCTCCGCGCGATCTATCAATCTGGTATTTGTTGCACCCCCGCTCACACAAAACCGCGCTCACGGTGTATCTGGATGCTTGTTGGCATGGACATGATCGGTCAGCGACTTTGCAATTCATGAGCTATGACAATCAAGCCCACTATGGCGACATTCGCCTGAAGCCCGCGCCTTTCGCTGGTGATGGCGCGTATATGCTCAGCGTGCATCCCGTCGCGACATATGATCAGCTCGATCATCTCAGTCACCTGAATATCGGCATCTATTGCGCTCAGATTGACGGACAACTGACCTATGCCAACCCGACGCTGACACAATTGCTGGGCTTCGATCATCAGGATGATCTCTTACGCCATAGTATTTACGATTTTTGTGTGCGTGCGGATGCAGGCGACGATTATATCGCACGCTGGGTACAAACGGGAGTCGGCGATGATGTCCTGCGCTTGCAAGGGCGCGATGGTACGCGCTTCTGGGTGCGCCATAGAGGGCGCGTGTTATTCGATGATGATGACACGCCGATGGGTATTCGTGGCGGCATTGAAGATATAGATGATGTCTATCGCCAGAAGCAGATGCTAGAGCGCATCAATGACGAATTACGCACGCTGAACGCCATCTCCTTCACCTTACAGGCTGATAAACCCCTGCGTGAAATTCTCGACTCGATCCTGCTCTATGCCCAGCAATTGGTTCCTTACGAGACCGCGAGCGTGATGCTGGTCGAAGACGATGCTCTGCGCGTGTTCGCTTTTCGCGGGCGCACAGACCCCGACGTGCTGAGCAATGTCGTGATTCCGCTCGACCAAACAATCATTGCTCGCCATGATTTTCAAGAATCGATACGCCTCGCTGATATTACACAAGCGCCGGAGTGGATACCCGTCGCCGACCTCGACCACATCAAGGGCTGGATTGGCGTGCCCCTGCGCCATCAAGACGAGTTGCTGGGGATGCTGAGCATCGACCATTCGCACGATGATTTCTTCACCGAGCAGCATCAGCGCCATGCCGAGATGATCGCGATGCAGGCATCGCTGGTCATCAAGAATGTGCGCCTGCATCAAATGGCAAAAGAAGAGATCAACATGCGCCAGACCATGCAGGAAGTGCTAGAACTGAACTTGATCCAGACGCAAACCCTATACTGGATTTTACAAATGCTCTCCAGCGCATCGGAGATGGATGCCGGCACGCTAGCAGATGTGTTGAACATGACGGCATCTGCGCTCGGACACACGGACATACTCTTGATCGTCTTCGATGAGCAAGCGCAGACCTTATACACGTCGCTCCAATCCAACGGAAGCCCACACGACATCTGGGCGACCTTCTGCGAATTGAACAACCTGCCGACCTTGCCGCAGGGCGTGATGCCGCCTGAGCCGCTGGCGATTGACGAGTGGGCGATCAAGACGCGCCTCACGGGTGAGCAAGCTATCACAGCCAAAATCAACCAGCATGGCGCGTTAATCGCCATCCGTGAACCGGACGCGCCACCCTTCGACATTGATGAGCAGGATTTGGTGGCGACAGTCGCATCACAGTTGAACATCGCAATCCAAAACTACATCCTGCGCGAGAGCCTGCGCGAGCATCGCGATATGCTCGATTATCGCGTGCGCCAGCGCACCCGCCAACTCAATCTGGCGAATAAACGCCTGCAAGCCATCCTCGATGCGACAGGCGAAGGCATCTTCTACATGGAAAATTTCGTCTTTCAATATGCTAACCCGGCATTTTGTAAGATGGTCGGCTATGAACTGGATGAACTCTATGGCAAGTCGATCTCGTTCGTGCGCGTACAAGATCAGACGCAAGAACCCCTGCCGGTCGATGTGCTGGATATGGGGCATCGTCACCCGATTGAACCCGGAAGCCGCGAGACACGCCTGCGACATCGCGATGGGCATGAGTTCTACGTGTATATCAATTACGAGCTGGCGGGCGATTTCGGGCAAGATCCGGTGCGGATGGTCGCAATTGTGCGCGACATCAGCAAAGAGCGCGATTTATTCTTCCAGCGGGCGCGCTTCATCGCCAACGCCGCGCACGAACTGCGGAATCCGCTCAGCAGTCTGGGCTTGCGCTTGCACATGCTTCGTCGCAGTCCACAGAATCTCGATCGCTATCTGGACAAGCTCGACCAGACCTACACCGTCCTCAAGAATCTGGTCGATCAACTCTTTGATCTGGCACGCTTTGAGCGCGGGGCTATCCAGCTCGAATTAGGCGAGGGCATCCTGCAAGATTTGATCGCCGGCGCGATCGATAGCCAGCGCACCTTCATTCAAGAGAAAGAAGCAAACTATCAGCTAGATATTCCTGAAGAACCGATCCCGATGATCTGTGATACGGATCGCATCCAGCAGAGCGTACAAATTTTGATCCAGAACGCGATCAATTACATTGAGGATGGTGGCAATATCGACATCAACGTCGAAATCGACGCGACGCGCAACACCGTTGTCCTCACTGTGCGTGATGATGGGATAGGGATTGACCCTGAGCTACTGCCAGAGCAGATTTTCACGCCCTTCTCGCGCCCCAGCCAGGGCAATAGCCGCGAGACGGGCATGGGCTTAGCCATCATGCGCGAAATCGTGACCCTGCACAACGGCACAGTGACCGCCAGCAACCGCCCCGAAGGTGGCAGTCAATTTCTACTGGTCTTGCCCCTCAGTTGAGTCCTCCAGCCAATCACAAGTGATAAAATCGCACACATCGTGATCGCCATGCCGGAACGAATAGATGCGCCCACCCGCCACGCTGAAGAAAATCCATCCGCGCGGGTCAACCGCGACATCGTAAATCCGGCGCGGATAAATGCCGACTCCGCGCTCGTTGACGATCGTCAGGTGACCGACGCGGATGCCGCTCCGGCGGTCAAATGTGATGCGCGGATGCCCGCCGACGTTGCGATCCATCGGGAAGATCGGCTCACCGATGATGCGCTCGTCGCTCAGTGTCTCCAGCGTGACCACGCCATACCCGCGCACCTCGGCACTGTTGGGCGAGCCACCGAGCGTGATGAACACGTCCTCATGCACGTACATGAAAGCTGTGCTGGGATAAGGTTCGATGTCGAGTGGGTAGCTGTGCGTCTGTAAGGGAAGCGCGGGGGCGGTTGCCGTCGTACAGTCGAAGTCGCCGCGCTGGTGCGGGCGATTATCAGCGCCCACACAATACGGAAAGCCGAAATGCGGCACGCGCGCCTGTGTCAGATCAATGCGGTTGATCTCGTCCATCATCGCCTGTCGATAGAGGGCATCCGGCGCAATATCGCTGACCCACAGCGCATCCTCGTAGTACGCCAGCGCCGCCGGATAGCGCAGACCCCGCGCCACCACGCGCACATCTGCACCCGCCAGCGACATCGATAACACTGTCCCATGCCACGGGTGACGTGGCGCGCAATCGTCGCAGGGCATCGGCACGCCGATATACAAACGATCCCCTTGCACCCACAGCCCATGCACCATGAATTGCGCGGCGGGCAAGTCATCGCGCAGGACGCGCAAACGCCCGTCAGCGATCGTGTAAGCGTAGAGCGTGCCCGCGCCGGCGATATACAGCACGCCATCCGCATGATGCAACGCACTCGGTCGGCGCAGACCGTCGCGCAAGAGGCGCGGGCTATCCGGCAATAGATCGTCGTTGGTGTCGTCCATGTAATAGAGCGCGTCGCCGTAGGGATGCACCCCGTACAGCGTCCCATCAGCATCGAAGGCAATCGCCGTGAAGCCCAAAGCCCCTAACTCTGGCGCGTTTACCGGCAATTCCGGACACCACAGCACCCACTCTTGATGCGGCGTGGGTGTGTAGGCGAGGCGCTGGGTGCAACGCGGCACGTCCAGCCCGATATCGGCGGCAGATTGGGCGCTGACGGGATGCACAACGCCGATGCTGATGAGCAAGAGAATGACCAGAGCGCGCATGATCGCCTTTCCTGAGTGTGAGTTTATATACGTATAAAAATCCTGTATTCTGATAGGCTTCTAAGATGCGAGCGATATAGTGATGATATAACGACAAGATGGAGGTACACCACTTTTGAACTTAATCCAACAACCATTGGTCGAGCTTAATCATCGCACTGAGCCGATGACGACCGAGATTGCCAACGAATATTTACTGCAAATCAGCGATTGGGACATCACCAACAACGATGGTGAATTCCAACTCAGTCGCACCTATACCCTCAAAGATAATACGACTGCGGAAAGCTTTGCAACGGTTATCCGCGAGAGTGCAGAAAACGAAGCGTATCAAGAACCGCCGCTCGTCGCCATTGATGCGAATCACGTCATGGTGATGTGGTGGACGGAGACAATCAGGGGGCTACACGTCAACGACTTCATCATGGCGGCGCGTACGACACAGATTTACGAGCAGTTGCAAGAGGCGAAGGACAACGAACAGGACGCTACCGATGTGATCGAAGATCGCGTGGACGAAGCCGCCTATGAATCCTTCCCCGCGAGTGATCCACCCGCCTGGACGAAATGAGCGCGAGCCATCCCCCGCTGTAGGGCAGATCGCCTTACAGCCTTCGCGCTTGCCATAATCCCCAACTTGCGCCACAATCGAGCTACACGACCCACACAATAACAGAGCAGAAGGGCGAGCGATGAACATCCGCGAATTGGTCGGCTTGGAGATTGACGAATATCAGCTGGTGCAATTGATCGGCATCGGTGGCACGAGCGCGGTCTATCGCGCCTATCAAGAAGAGCTTGATCGATATGTGGCGATGAAAATCTTGCCCGACTATCTCGCTGAGCGTGCGGAATACGTCGAACGCTTTAACCGCGAAGCCAAAACCGCCGCCGCACTCGAACACCCGCACATCGTCCCGATTTATGATGTCGGCATTCAGGCGCAATTGATCTACGTGGCGATGCGCCTGCTCCAGCGCAACCTCAACCAACGCTTGCAGGCGGGTGATCTCGCAGTGGATGGCATCGTGCAGACGATAATCGCCATCGCCGATGCGCTGGACTACGGACATCAGCGCGGCGTGTTGCACCGTGATGTGAAGCCCGGCAACATCATGTTCGATGATGCTGAACGCGCCTACGTCGTTGATTTCGGCATTGCGACGATGATCGACCAGCAGGTGCGCGATGATGATGTCATCCACGGTACGCCGGCGTACATGGCACCGGAACAGTGGCGCGATGACGACCTGACACCGGCAGTCGATCAATACGCGCTGGCAGCGGTCAGCTTCCGCGCCCTGACGGGACAATTGCCCTTCGTCGGTGATACGCCCGCTGCTCTGCGCTCGGCGCATCTCTCGGCAGAGATACCGACGGCATCGCGCATTAACGCGAATCTGCCATCGGCAGTCGATGCGGTGCTTCAGCGTGCGCTCGCCAAAGACCCCGCCGCCCGTTATGGCACCGTGCGCGAGTTCGCGCTGGCTCTGCAAGCGGCGCTCGATACGGTCGTCGCCGATGTGACGCAGGCGATGCCCAAAGCCGTGCCCCCAACGCCCACCAGCGACGACCTGACGCTTCGCAATCCAGCACCGTCCGCGAGTGCGCCAGCAGCCCGCCCGCGGACCGCGCCCCCACCCGCCGAAGACGCACCAATTGATCGCACGATTCTGATGCAGATTGCGGGGGGCGGCATCATCGGGCTAGGCGTGCTATTCGCGCTGGTGATCGTCACCCTACTCGCGCTCTTGGTCTTATTCGCGCCAGAGCCGACGACCGACGATGCGGGCTTCAGCGGTGGCGATGGCGACAACCAGGCCGCGCCGCTGTTGCCGACGGCGACTGCTATTGTCGGGCAAGCCTCTGTCACGCCGGCAATCGTGCTGACGACGCGCCCCGCCACGCCTACGCTCGCCCCTGCGACGGGCATCATTACCGGCGCGACCCAACGGGCGATCTTCTACAACAATCCCACGGCACCCGTGCGCGATGCCGCCTATAGTCCGGATGGGGCGCGCATCGCCTCAGCACATGCCGATCAACGGGTGCGCCTGTGGGACAGCACCGGCACGCTCTTACAGGTCTTAGACGGGCATACGGATGTCGTCAGTGCGCTGGCGTTCAGCCCCGATTCGACGCGCTTGGTCAGCGGGGGGCGCGATAACAGCGTGCGCCTGTGGCAAATTGCCGACCCGACAACGTCGCTTATCCTGAACGGGCATAGTGGCGCAGTGCGCGATGTCGCGTTCAGCCCTGATGGCGCACAGGTGGCATCGGCGGCCGAGGATGGACAGGTGATTATCTGGGATGTCGCGACTGGACAGATCATCCGGCGCATTGCCGCCGACCCGACGCGCGTCCTGACGCTCGCCTACAGCCCGGACGGCACGCGCATCGCCAGCGGGGGGCGTAACAACCGCGTGCGTATCTGGTCGGTGAGTGACGGACGTTTGCTCCGTGATCTCGCCGCGCACAGCAACGAAGTCCGCAGTCTCGATTACAGCCCCGATGGGCAGTATCTCGCCAGCAGTAGCACCGACGACACCGCCAAAATCTGGAACGCGGCGACCGGCGGCTTAGAGCAGACCTTGACCGGACACGGGCGCGATGTGTTCTTCGTCGGCTTTAGCCCAGATAGCGCGGTGCTGGCAACGGGGGGACGCGATAACAGCGTGCGTCTGTGGCGTGTCAGCGATGGGCGCGCCCTGACGACCATCCGCCAGCACGGGGGGTGGGTGTTTGCGGTGTCCTTCGCGCCTGATATGCAAGCGATGGTCAGCAGTAGTGGCGACGGCACGATTCGCCAGTGGCAGGTTAACCGTTAGGCTAACGCGCCGGCGACGCTCAGTCGGTGTCGTTGGTGTCGTCGTCTTCGTCGATCAACACCTGCTTCCAGATTTCCCAGAAGGGCGTGTTCTCGTCGTCGTAATACGCATTCAAAGATTCCCAATGCGTTTGATCGGGCAGGGCATCGGGATGCTGTTCGCGCACGCTACGGTAGGCGGCTTCCATCGAGAGACCTTCCAGCTCTTTAAGAACCGCGATCGTATACGTCACCGACCGGCTGATGCCGGCCCCACACGAGATGACGACCGTCTTGCCGGCGGCGTGCTTCTGGCGCACAAAATCGACCCCGCGCCGGATGTTCTTGTTAACCAAGGGGTAGCCATCCATCGTATCGAGATACAACGTCTCGACTCCGTCGAGGTCGAAAGGTTCGAATAACTGGAGCATCGCTGTCGCGCCCGCATCAGCGACGACTCTGGCGCTGGATGCTTCGGGATAGCTGGCGACATAGAGCCACGGGCGAATCTGGTGCATGGGTATCACTTATCCTTCACAATCACGGACACGACTCTCTTGATCGGGGCGTGCCTGTAGCGTCAGCGGCATTTCGTAGGTTTGCTGGTTGCGGACGATGAGTAGGGTAATCTCGTCGTTGGGGCGCGTATTCACCAGCAGATAATTGACCAGTTCGTGCAAGGTATCGACGTATGTCCCATCGACTGCCACGATAATATCGCCGCCGGTGCAAATCGTCTTACCGCGCACGTCAATCACGCGGTTGCCACCGCGCAAGCCAGCCATATCGGCGGGCGAGCCGGTCGTGATACCGCGAATCAACACGCCAGCATCGACGGGCAAACTGAGGGCTTCGGCTAAGCCGGCGACCCCGTAACCGTTGGCTTCTGGCTCGATGTAGATGCCCAACCACGCATAATCGACGCGCCCCTGTGCAATCAAATCCGGCACGACGCGCCGCACGGTGTTCGCTGGCACGGCAAAGCCCACCCCCTGAAAGACACCCGTCTCCGAGCGAATCGCGGCGTTCACCCCCATCACTTCCCCGCGTGAGTTGAGCAGAGGCCCGCCACTGTTGCCGGGATTGATCGGCGTATCGGTCTGGATGATGGATGGATTTTGAAAGCCGGGAATCGCGCTGGCATCGATTAACTCGGCACTGCGTAGCGTGCGCCCAACGCCGCTGACGATGCCCGACGACATCGAACTGCTCAAGCCGAAGGGGTTGCCGATTGCGACGGCTCGTTGTCCGACTTGAATCTGCTCCGAATCTTGCATCAGCGCTAGCGGTTGGGCGCGGTCAGGGCGCGTGACGACGCGCAGGACACCCAGATCACTATAAGTATCCAGCCCGACGACCTGCGCTTCTACCAGATAGCCATCGTTGAAGGTCACGCGGATGTTGGTCGCGTCCTTGATGACGTGTGCGCTGGTGACGATATGCCCGCGCTGGTCGTAGATGAAGCCCGAGCCGCGATTGCTGGTGCTACGACCGTCTGCCAGTGCGACATCGACTTCGATATTGACTACCGAGGGCGAGATGCGCTGATAGATGTTGGTCAGCAGTTGATGCTCGGCATCGGCTTCGGCAATCACAGCATCGGCAACGGGTGTGATCAATGTGCGTGCGTCGGTCTGTGCGCCATAACTGACGGGGAGCGCGTCAATCGGCGTGCCGACCTGCGTCGGTAGGGGGCGTGGCGCTGGACGACAGGCGACCAGCACGACGCTCAGAATCAGCACGATGAATAACGCATAGCCATAGCGAGTCATGAGATTAATCGCTCCGTCTCGATACGTGGTCGGGTAAGGGTCAGTAGAGTGGCGTGCCGGGATGATGAAAGGTCACACGCAGGACAAGCCGCCCGAGCCGCACTTCGTCGCCATTACGCAGGGCGCGGCGCTCGGTGGGTAGGATCTTCTGCCCGTTGACATACGAGCCATTGGCACTGCCTAAATCCTTAATTTGAACGGTGTTGTTCGCGCCATCGTAAGTCAACGAGAGATGCAAGCGCGAGACCCCGAGATTGCTGGCATTGGCTGGCGAAAGATCGAGATCCGGACGAACGGTCTGGTTTTCGGCTGTGCGCCCGATGACGACTTCGCGGTTGGACGTTTGCGGGCGCAGTTCAAAGCGCGAGACATCGCTACTGCGCGAGCTGAGCATCACCACCGAATCCGGCCCGAAGTACTCATCGCTGTAAAGCTCGTTCGTCGCCTCGTTGAAGTGCTTGGTGTCCATCCCATCGGCGACTTCTTCGAGCATGTGCCCGCATGAAAAGCAGAACACGTCCTTGAGGCGGTTCTTCTTGCCACAGTTGATGCACTGCACCCAGATTTCGGTATCGTGGTGCTTTTGGGCGGGTGGCGCGTCCGCGTCAGTCAAGTAAGACGGGTCTTGCGGTGGGTCGGTCTTGGTCAGCGGTTGGATGCGCTTAATCACCCGCGATTGACCACCGCCTTTATCGGCGGCAATATCCGGCGTTTGCTTCGCCCGTTGCTTGGCTTCCCAGCCTTTAAGTTTGGCGGCGAGCTTCTGTTTGGTCTGCTGTGGCAAAGGATCGATATAACTGCGTAAGGCACGCAGTGCTTCCTTCGAGTCGAGACCGTGCTGGCGCATATTAATGTATTCTTTGTAAATCTCATCCGTCGGACTCATGGCGGTTGACCTCAAAGATTGCTTGTCGAATATGGTTTAGGTATGGCTACTATGATTGAAGAACTATAACGCGAGATTACCATGCTGTAAATGAATATTTGGTCACAGTGGCGATCCTTGTTATACTGATGATCGCTATACTACTCATATTGTAAACCCTAATGACAATTAAGGAGACTACAAGATGCAAAACGGCTTAATGACCATCACCGTTGAATACTGTGCGGCTTGAAACTACACCCCCCGCGCCGTCAGTTTGACGGACGAAATCTTGAAAGAACGTGCCATCGAATACTTCATCAAAGACTGGAAACTCATTCCATCGGTCGGCGGTCGCTTTGAAGTTACCGTCAATGATGAACTCGTCTTTTCCAAAAAACAACTCGGTCGCCATGCCGAGCCGGGCGAAATCCGCGCGGCTATCATGACGGTGCTGGATACCCTGCGCCCGCCGGATTTTGAACTGCCGGACGACGACTGATCGCACATCCCCCCGCGCATGCGTGCGCGGTCACAACAAGAAGGGGCGATTCCACTGCTGTAGAATCGCCCCTGCACCACTGCCCGTCATCTCTACACGCCCCGCTCAGTCGGCTGGCTCGCGTTCGATCGACATTTGCAGCTGGCTCGTACTGTCCGAGAAATCTTCGACAAGGATGGTCACAGTGCCATCATCCGGCACGACAAACCCAAGTGTGATGTCGCTTGGCAAGCCGAAGGTCTGGTAGAACATCAAGTTGGTGTCGTTTTGCGTCACGCTGATGTTCAAATCACCGACGTTGCCACCCAGCAAGAACATATCCAACTGGATCGCCTCGCCCGCTTCGCCCTCGAACGTGAGGATATCGCTGTTGAACTTGCGGTTGAGCGTCACAACGCGGGTTTCTTCATCCAGCGTGCGTTCACCCTCACGGGTGATCGTCACATCGACGCGCCCCTCTTCGCCAGGCGTGAAGGCACGGATCGTCACCGTGTATTCGCCCGTCACCGGCAGGACATAGCGCACCACTTCGGGATCGTAGCCTTCGCCACCATCATCATCGCTGAAGTCGGTCACGCCGTTGGGGTTGATGATCGACAATTCGGTGTCGATACTGCCGTTGCTCTCGACATCAATCGCGATCACATCACCGGCATCACCGAAGAAGGTCAAGAATTGCGAGAAGTTATCCGCCGTGATGTCGATCGTCGTCGTATCGCCATAGGCGACTTCTGTCAGCCCGATATTTTCGATCGTCAGGCGATAATCCCCGACAGCTGGCTCGCCAAAGACCGTGAACGAGTAACTGCTAGCGACGATCACGTATTCGCCGGTGTAGGGCAGGGTATAAGGCCCAATCTGCGAGTTGAGCGTGCCGTTGCTATCATCGTTGAAGGTCAGTTCGTTGCCGGCATCGTCTTCCAAAACCAGATAAGTGTCGAAATCCTGCGAGTTGAGCGAGATCAGCACGCTATCGCCGGCTTCGCCCGTGAAGGTGATGCGATCAGATGGCTCGCCCATGTTCAGGCTATCGGTAATCAAGCGACCGCCAGTCCCGCCACCGACGACCGTATCCTCGTCCTCGTCATCAGCTGCGGGCACGTCGCCCTGTAGCACGTAAACGCCTTCGCCGACAACTTCGCCCGCACGCTCGACAGTGATGACGTACTCGCCTGCGGGGTCACCTTCTTCTGCCGATAGCACTAGCTCGGCAATGCCGGCGCTATCGGTGGTGCGCTCGCTGCTGAAGACCACCTCATCATCGTAGCTGACGATGATCTCGACAGTTTCATCAGCATCTAGCCCTTCGACGAGTACCGAGAAGGCTTCGTCAACTTCGCCGGTGGTCGGCTCGACGGTGACGGTGATGTCCTCCGCTGGCGGCGGCGCGTCTTCGGCTCCGGTGATGGTCAGCGTTGCTTCGGCAACCATATCAGCCCCGCGTGAGATCTGCACATCATAATCGCCGAAGGGGTCGGTGGCTTCGCTGGTGAGGATGATGCTCGCTACGCCGGCTTGCGAGGCGGTCAGCTCGGTCGTGAAGACGTTCTCGCCATCGTAGAGCAGATCGAGAATGATGCTCTCGCGCGGTTCTAGCCCGCTGACGGTCACGACGTGTTGGGTGCCGCGCTCGCCACTATCAGGCTCGACGACGACTGTCACTTCGCTGGCGGGTTGTTCGTCCTCGTCTGGTTGCTGTTGGACGACTGTCTCATCACCGATGATGAAATCATCCGCCGCGATGATCTCGTCGCCGCGCATCACTTCGACCGTATACGCGCCTTCGCTGTCGCCTTCTTCGCTGACGAGGTTGACGAGCGCGGTGCCGTTCATATCGGCGGTGGCTTGCGTGCTGTAGATGGTCTCATCGTTGTAATACACGTTGAGATTGACGGTCTCTGCGGCATTTAAGCCCGTGATGCTCACGGCATGCGTCGTGCCGATCTCGCCACTTTGCGGCACGATCTCGGCGGTGACGTTATCGCCGACGATGAAATCAGCGCTTGCCAGCGTGCTTTGCTCGCGATTGATCTGCACGGTATAGGTGCCGCTGTCGTCGCCGGTCTCGCTCCGCAAGTAGACGACCGCCATGCCGTCTGCGTCGGCGGTGCGCTCAGTATCGAAGACGACTTCGCCATCATACAGCACATCAATACCGACAGTTTCTTCGGCTTCTAAGCCGCTAATCATGACTTCGTGTAATGTGCCGATGTCGCCCTGGGTCGGGTCGATGGTGACAGTCACGCCACTATCGGCGGCGACGCTATCGACGACGAAGCTCGCCGAGGCAAGCGACGTTTCATCGCGCAATAGACCAACGCTGTACGTGCCGACCATGTTCAAATCGTTGATGGTCGCCAGCGCCGTGCCGTTGACATCGGCGGTGATGTCCTGTATGATCTGGGTTTCGCCATCGACGGCGAAGGCTAGCTGGGCGGTTTCGTTCGTCGCTAACCCGCTGACGGAGACGACGTAGGTATCATCCGTCGTGCCGACTTCGGGCGCGATGACGACCGTCACGCCTTGCCCGTTGGCGGTCTGGGCGGCTTCGGCAGTGCCTTCGACCAGATAGGCTGTCTGCGAGACCAGTTGATCGCCCGCAAGCACCTGCACCGTATAGCCCCCCGGCATCTCTGCCGAGATGATGACGAGTGCCGAGCCGTTGGCATCGGATGTGATCTCGCGCTCTTGCACGATCTCGTTGAGGCGCAACAGCTTCATGGTGTAGGTCTGGTTGGCATCCAGCCCGACAATTGAAATCACGATGTCTTCATCGACGATGACGGGGTTGGGCCTCACCGAGGTGCTGACGGTGAAAATCGGGCCGTCGATCGTGAAAATATTACCGGCAACGCTCACATCATTGTCTTCGACCATGACGCTATACGTGCCACCGTCGGCGGTTTCGCTCTCAAATTCGACGCTGACGAAGCCATCGACGTTGGTACGCGCGACAGTATCAAACACTTCGTCGCCATCTTCGTTGAAAACGAAAATATCCATATCAGTGAAGGGGCGCACCTCGCGCACTTCGATGACGAAAGTCGTGCCGGCTTCGGCTTTATCGGGGATAATCAGCACCGAGCCATCGCGTCCTTCCGGTTCGAGGATGGTCAGGTCACTGCTACCGATGATGTCATTATCTTGATTGAGGACTTCGACAAGGTATAAGCCGGGCGCATCTTCGTCAGTCGTGAAGATGTCAAGTTCGATGCGACCGTTGCCATCGGCAGTGCGGCTCGTCTCGTAGACGTTAGCACTATTCTCGTTGCGAATAATGCGAATCGTCACCGCTTCGCGCTCGCTCAAGCCGCTGACAAATATCGTATGCGTTGAGCCTTGTACGCCCTCAGTAGGGATCACCCGCACGTTGACCGCGTCGGATGATTGCGTGATCGTCTGTTCGTAGGTCTGACTACTGTTGCCCAATGCCGCAACACTGCCCATGGTCACCATGAGCAAGACAGCCATGAACGACAGTCGTTTCCATAATATTTGCATATCTTTCCTCACCTGTGTTGAAAATCACAAAGTTATTGTAATCTAAAACGCATCATTGTGATATGGATTGACGCTGTTTTGTAAAGTTTTGTTAAAGATTATCGCTAACAATCCAGCGACTTGGTGTGTGTACTTGGGTGAATGAACGGGTGAATGATTCGTATATCACACTTATTTTAACGCACGCCCTAACGATTCACCAACGGATGCGCGAAACTCGCAGATGATCGCACGGGGGCTTTTGCACTATAATGACAGCATCATGTGATACACTCGCATATCCACCTGACAAGTGATACATACAAGGATAAAGCTGATGATTAAAGCCATCGCCCGCTTACTCACCCCGATTTTGAACCATGCGCTCATCCTGCGGATGCGCCGCAACCACGGCTTAGAACACGCGACCATCCACATGCTCAATCGTCAGAATTACGTGCTATCCGGTCGCGCATCGGCGGGCGGGTTCGTCATCATGGGGGATGTGCCGACTGGCAAAGTGGAAGCCGCCGCCCGCGAAGCCCTCGCACGGATGCAAGGCGGACAAGCTCGACTCGCCCTGCACCCCGATTGTGGCACTAATCTGGTGACGGCGGGCTTGCTCACAACGTCGATCGGCGCGTTAGGCTTCATGGGGACGCGCAAACGGCAAGCGTGGGAACGCTTCCCGATTGTGATGGTGCTGATGATGCTGGCTTCTTTATATTCCCTGCCGATCGGGATGCAGGTACAGGCGCACATCACCACATCGGGCGATCCGGGCGCGACGGAAATCGTCGGCGTTAAGCGCAGTGAGATCGACGTGCCCTTCCGCAAGCCGCTGGTCGTACACACGGTGATGACGCGCAATGGCTGATGCACCGCGGGTCTATCTCTTTTATGGCGATGACGATCTCGCCATCGACAATGCGCTGGCGCAAATCCGCACCAGCATGGGCGACGATGCCAACGCCGAGATGAATACCAGCGATTATCAGGGCGATGAGATCGACGTGCCGCGCTTGCTGAACGAAGTGCGCTCCTTCCCCTTTTTATCGGATAAGCGCCTGGTGATCGTGCGCGGTCTGGTGCAAACCTTGATGAAGAACGCCGCCACCAGAGTCCAGCTTGAGCGCTTGCTCGACGACATCCCGACCTTGCCCGCCCATGCGCGCCTCGTCTTGATCGAGCGCGATACCCTGCGTAAAGATTTGAAGATCGTCAAAGCGGTGCAAAAACACGGCTACTGCAAAGCCTTCACTGTGCCCAAAGATAGCACCCAGTGGATCATCCAGCGCGCACAGCACGATTACCAGACCGCAATCGACCCGCAGGCGGCGATCGCGCTGGCGAGCGTCACCGGCAGTGACCTGCGGCGGGCAGATAACGAACTGGTCAAGCTGGTGAGCTACATCGGCACGGACGATCGTCCCATCAGCGAGCAGGACGTAGCGTTGCTCACGCCATACGTCGCCGACGCCAACGTGTTCGATATGGTGGATGCCATCGCAACCGCCAACGGCAAAACCGCGCTATCGCTGATGCACCACGTCCTTGAGCAAGACCCCAGCGACCCCGGCTTCCGCTTATTCGCGCTGATCGTGCGTCAGTTCCGGCTGTTGCTTCTCGTGCGCGAGCATCTGGATAATGGCGGCAGTGCCGATAAGAACATCATCGGGAGGACGCTCGGCATTCATCCCTATCCGGCGGGGAAGCTGGCGGTACAATCGCGCCGCTTTAAGATCGAGATGTTAGAGCGCATCTATCGCCGCCTGCAACAGTACGATGTCGAGATGAAAACGGGGCAGGTCACGCCGCGTCTCGCGCTGGAATTGCTGGTTGCCAGCGTCGCGCGTGAGTGAAGATGTGCAGTGCGGGCACAATTTGCCTGGCGCTATGCCAATTGCGATCATACGCGCTTGATTTCGGGTGTATGCGTCCTAGAATATCGTCGAATCACATCTATTCCTTAGCGAAAGAGCTTGAATGTCAAACTTGACTATGGCGCTTGATTTTGGCGCGTTGTTGTTCGCTATCCTATTATTCTTCTTGCGCGTGCTGAATTATGCAATCGGCACGATGCGTCTGGTGTTCATCGCCCGCGATTATCGGATGCTGGCGGCGATCACCGCCTTCATGGAAGCCCTGATTTTCGCGCTGGTGATGGCGCAAGTCCTCGACGACATTAGCAACCTCACCAACCTGTTGGCGTATTGCTTCGGGGCGGCGATTGGCAGTTACGTCGGGCAATGGTTTGAAGCCCGCATGATTAAAAGCTACAGCACCGTGACGATCATCGTGCGCGAGCAGGGGCGCGAGATTGCCAATCATCTGCGCGAGAACAACTATGGCGCAACGCTGAGTACGGGCGAAGGGCGCGATGGTGACGTGAGCATCATCCGCAGTACGGCGATCAACCGCGACATCCCGCATCTGATTAAGATCGTCAATGAAGTGAACCCCAAAGCCTTCGTTGATGTCGAAGCCGCCCGTCGTCTCTATCGTGGTTGGTTGCCCGGCAACGCCCCGCGCGGGCAACGCTGACCATGAGCGACGCGAGCAACATCAGCGCGCATGATGCCCGTCGTGCCGCCCGCAACATCGGCGCGCTGGTGATCGCCAGCATCCTCAGCAAGGGACTGCTGTTCGCGTGGCAGATCGTGCTTGGTGGCTGGTTGCGCCCTTACGATTATGGCATTTACACGACGGTCGTCGCCCTGTTCGCGGTCGGGATGTCGATCGCGGGCTTTGGCATCGGCATGATTGCGATCCGCGAAGTGGCGAGCGCGCCGGAGAAAATCGGTCAATACGCGACATCAATGCTCTTCACGCAGACGGTGCTGGCGACGCTCGCCTATATCGGCATTGTCGGTGCCGCGCTGATCGCCGGTTATGAGCGCGAGATTGTCGCCTTCACAGCGATCGCGGGCATCAGCTTGCTGATCGACACGTTCGGCAATATCGCCAACGATTTACTGCTGGCGCAGGAGCGTATGGTCACATCATCGGTGATGGAAATCGTGCAGATTATCGTGCGCGTGTCGTTGGCGGCGTGGGCATTGTGGGCGGGCTGGGGCTTGCTCGGGGTCTATGGCGCGACGCTCATCAGCAGTGTGGTGCGGTCGCTAGTGCTGTGGACGTTGCACATCCGGCAGGGCTTGCGGCTGGTCTTCCCACTACAGCGCGCGATAACTGTGCCGCTGATGGTCAACGCCGCGCCACTCGCGCTGAGCGCGTTTTTGTCGCTGGCATATCAACACGCGGATAAGCTGATGACGACGGGCTTCATCGGCGCAGAGGACACGGGCTATCTCGCGCCGGCGTTCCTGTTCGACTTCGGCATCACCGAGTTGTTGAGCACGACCCTGCTGGTGGCGATTTATCCCTTGATGGCGCGCGCGCACAGCGGCACCGGCGATACCTTCGGCTTTATGGTCGAGAAAGTCTCGCGTGTCTTGCTGATGGTCGCCCTGCCGCTGGCACTGGTCATCACGATCTTCGCCGACGATATCATCCGTCTGCTCTATCCGCCGGATTACGTCCCGACAATCGCGCTCTTGCGGCTCATTATCTGGTATACCTTCCTCACAATTATTGGCAACATCTTCGCCAAAGCTCTGTTAATTCAAAATCGCCAGCGCCTGACTCTGCTGATTCGCGTTGTCAGCCTCAGCTTGAATATCGTCCTCAATATCGTGTTGCTATGGCGCTTTCGTGATCCGCGTGCGGCTGTCGTCGCGTCGATCGCCGCCGAAGCGCTGGCGTTCAGTTGGATGGCGCTGGCATTCCGCACGGAAGGCTTCGCATGGTCGCGGGTGCTTCCGCTTAATCTGCGCGTGCTGTTCCTCGGCGGCATCACAGCAAGCGTGATGATTGTGCTGGGGCTGGTGCATAGCATACTGGGCATCGGCGTGGGGGCGGTTGTCTATCTCGTCGGTGTACGCTATGGTGGCATCCTCGCTGATGATGATTGGGATTTGCTCTATCGCTTGCTGATGGCGATGCCCTTCGGTCGTTTCATCGCGCGCTACTGGCAACGGGATGTGGCGATCAACTGGTGAGATGTGACAAATGTCACCCCCAAAATATGACATTTAGCATCAGGGTATTCATGAATAATAAATAAACAGTAATCGCTTAACGATGATAGCCTTTATTTATAGACAATTATATTTTTGGGAGATGTTAACTTATGATGACCATTGAGCAGATCGCAAGCTACACCGGACTCGCGCCACGCACGATTGACCGCCTCTTGCAAATGGGGACGATCCACATTTATCAAGATGATGATTATATCGCCGCGCTCGAAGGGCTGGACAGAGTCTATCTGGAGGATACGCTTCCACTGGCGCGCGACGCATACGAAAGCCACCTCGATGACTTCACACAGGAGATTGCCGAGCGTTACGGGGTCGATAGCGAACCGATGTCGCCCTTCACGCTGGGGAATTGGGTGGTTGGCATGTTGCAGTACCCCTCGCACGCCGCCAAAATGATCGCGATGCACGAGCGCGTGCCGCGTGTGGCTGTCCGCGAGAGCTTGCATCACTTACTGCGGATGTTAGACGACATGCCCGAAGGCACACAACAATGGCAACGAGCCCTGTGCCTGCTCTCCTTCCCACTCATGGCAGATTGAGTCTATTCCTGTAATTGGTCACGCCACTGTAAGTACTCTTCGAGATTCCGATATGGCACGATGGAGTCAATAGCTCGTGCCATATCTCGCGTGAGGTAGTTACGCCAATAGCGATCAAAAACACCGTAACCATGCTTGGCAAAAGTACCACGTCCGGCGATCAAATCAGCAATATTGGTGATCGAACCGATGTTTTTGGTATTACCACTGCCGGGCTTATCACTGGCAATGCGCCATTTCTCATGAATGAGTAGCTGAAAATCAGTAGCGACGGATGTGATGGTGTCTAAATCCGCTAATGTGTACTGTTGACCCTCATCGATATCGTCTGCACGCGTATAGATTGACCCTAGGACGACATGACCGCTGTAACTGTCATAAGGATATGTGATATTTTTGGCAGTGTTCCGTTGGCGAAAATAGCCTGTGAATGCGCCTAAGGTGAACCCACTAACGCGTGTCACACTCTTACGATACGTACTCTTAAAATCCAGCGCAAAGTGGCTTTTATCCTCTGCAATCAATGTCATATCCGGATAGTGATTTTGGTGTAGGCTGGCGATTATCTGATATTGATGAACCTGAGCAAAACGCGAGACGATCGGAATCAGCAACAACTCAATAATCTTTGAGATGACTTTGGTATCAACTGAGAGGGTGTAAATACGCTGATTGACATCAATAAATCCCTTGATAACCCAATCTCCCTTATCAGTTGCGAGTGCCTGTAAAAATTGGTCACTATATGCGAGCAATTGTTGACGAAATGTCTCAACTTCCATATTTCAAGCTCCAATAAGTAAAACT
>DAOTTV010000074.1:0-46441 GCA_034437755.1 Anaerolineae bacterium
TAAGCCCACTAAAGGGGCTGAAAAACCTATCCGGCGGGGTCAAAGCCACTTTAGATGGCTTCTCCGTCGCACCACTTAGCCGCGATGCTTTAGCTGGCGGCGAAAAAAGCGACGCGACCACGTTATTTTGTAATCGTACCAGCCCGAACGCCAACGGGGACGAAATTGCCCCCCATCCACCGCTCCCCTCACAAAGCGCTGTTTGGAATCACACCATCCTCGATTATAATCAAACTACATTGTCTATTGAATCATACGAGTGAGCCCCATGGCAAAACGCGAGAGTGTATTCGGTGACGAATGGCGCACCTGCTTACGCGAACACTACAAATATGTCATCCGCGAGAACGATACCCGCACTGAGACGACTTTCACGCCGATTTTGTACGATGTCGGTTTTCGGGAAGATGACTTGCAGGCGCTCTACCGCGAAGCCACGATGCGTAGCGACGACCTGCCGGACGACTTCGTGCCGGATATGCAACGCGCCGGCGAAAAGCGCGTAGAAGATGCTGTAGAAACTGCGGAGGAATTGCCATTAGCGGCGGCGAGTGCTTCATTTGTTACGCATCCCGCCGAGTGCCAGTGTGCCGCGTGCATGGACGGGGTGCTGGACATCGGGCACGATGCCGACGGGCAACCGCTGGTACACCCCGCCGACCCTGAAGCGGGTGAGGGCCATCTATTTCAAGTGCTGAAGCCCGAGGACGACGTGCCGTCTGAGGATGCGCCGGATGATGATGATACCGACCGCCCCCAGCAGATGAGCATGTTCTAAAAGGACAATCATGACGACTTTACGCAGAATACGGCGAATTATCGGCGGGCTAGCAGTATTGCTATTAGTGCTGGCGATCTTCGCGCTATCGAATATCTGGGTGCAGAACCCGACCGGCTTACGCTATTCGAGCGCGGTGGTCGATGTCACGCTATCTGGTCAAGAAAAAGGCGCACAAGCAGAGGACATCCTCATGCGTGATCTAGGGCTATCGCTCACCAATGAGCGCACGCAACAGGAAACTATCTGCTTCTGTAACCCGCGCTACCAGACGACAGCCCCACCCGCACGGTGTACCGTCTGTGAGGTTTATGATGAACACATTAGCAGTTGGCGTATTCCAGATGTGGTCACGCCGCAATTCATAGGCGAATCTAAGAATGCTGGGGCATTATACATAAGAGACCGCAGTTATGCCCAAGTGCGCGATTATGCGACGATCGCCCGTTTGACCGATCGCCCGCTGTGGTTGTATGTGCGCGTCGATTCGCGGGTTGATGCCGAGTATCGACAACTGACACGCGCGACCGGCGGCGATGTCGTCTATTATTTCCGCACGCATGACGGTTATCAGGATGTCGTCGGGTTGGTCGGCTGGCGTGTGCTACAAATAGCAGGTATCACCCTGCTGGTTATCATCAGCTGGGGATACATCGAGCGGCGTTATCTGCTCTGGCAATCACGGCGATCGCCCACACCGCGCCCAACACCCGACCCGACTCGCGCCGCCGTCCGCAGTGTGGACGACACGCAAGCCTACATGCAATCTGCTGAACGCCAGAGCAAAGATACGTTAGATCGCTAGTCAAGTAATACAAAGGATAACTCACCATGAAAACCTTACGCCGTTTGTTGTTCGTGCCCGCGCTGATCGTCTTAGGTGGCGCAGTGCTGGTTATGATGAACATCATCGCGCCTGATACGGACTTGCCACTCCAGCAAATTGCGATGATTGCCGCCGCGGTTGCCGGCAGTATGCTGGCGGTGCTGTCAATCTGGGAAGGGTATGCCACCGTACAGGGCTGGACACTACCCGACCCAGAAGAACCGCCTAGCGCCGATTATGTCATCTATCCTAAAGACCCAGTGAATAAGGTCGAGATCACGATACAGACGATTGACGATGCTGAGGACTTCAGCCAGAAGGCACAGGATAGCGCCCAGCACGACATCGACACCGAGCATGCCCGCGCCAACGGCAAGAAGCGCGTCGAGATTGATCTAGAAGTGGATGACGAATACGGCGATGAGGACTGATGCCCTTCACGCAGGATGATGAAAAGTGGATGCGGGTCGCGCTGGCAGAGGCGGATAAAGCCCTCGCGCGTGAAGATGTGCCGATCGGCGCGATTGCCGTTCATGCCGGCGCGGTCATCGGGCGCGGGTACAATCGGCGCGAAGCCGACCAAGACCCCACCGCCCACGCCGAGATGATCGCCATCCGGCAAGCCGCGCATGTGATCGGACATTGGCGGTTGGAAGATGTCACGCTCTATTGCACCTTAGAACCCTGCGCGATGTGTGCCGGTGCGATGGTGCTGGCACGTCTGCCGCGCCTCGTCTACGCGACGACCGACCCCAAAGCTGGCGCGGGGGGCAGTATCATGGACATCACGCGCCATCCACAGCTCAATCATCAAGTAGAAATTGCACACGGCTTGCTAGCAGACGAAGCCGCCGAGCAAATTCGCGGCTTCTTCCGTATGCTTCGTGCGCGAGGAGAGAAGTAACAGCGATGATTAAACACCTGCCCAATGACCCGTGTCCGTGCCACAGCGGGCGCAAGTATAAGAAGTGTTGCCGTCCCTATCATCTCGGGCAGGATGCCCCGCGTCCGGTTGATCTGGTGCGGGCGCGTTACTCAGCCTATGCGCTGAGTCATGCCGATTTCATCATCAGAACGACCCACCCCGATAGCCCCCGATATTACAGCGATATCGCCCTCTGGCGCGCAGAGATCGCCCGTTTTTACCGACAGACCGATTTCAAGACGCTGACGATTGTCGAAGAGGCGGGCGATCAGGTGCATTTCACGGCGGATCTTCGCGAGATCGACCGCGACTTTCAGATTGATGAACGAAGCCGCTTCAAGCAGGTTGATGGTGTCTGGCTATATTATCAGGCTGAGGATAACGCCTAGTTATGCGCCTGCACGAAGCGTCGCACAGCGTCGAAGTATTTCGCCGTCCCACGCATGAGCAGGTCATTATGTCCCGCGCCATCGATCACCAACAGTTCTTTATCAACGACGGGCGATGCCGCGAATAACTCGCGCCCGTGTGTGACTGGAATCAGCGTATCCGCCCCACCATGAATGACCAATAACGGCAGAGTGACGGCGCGCATCTTATCGGCATTATAGAGTGGCAAGGTGATGTCGCGTTTCGGCACATCCGGCACCGGAATCCCCAAACGCCGAAAGAGCGAGGGCGCGTCGGAATAGCCGCTTTCGACAATCAATCCCTTCAGCTGATCGCTGTTTTGACGCGCGAGATAGATCGCCGGCGCACTGCCCAGCGACCGCCCCTTCACGAATACGGGACGATCCGGCGCAAGGCCGCAATCGGCGTGGATGGTAGCGAGCGCGTCGAACACCTTCTGCGCGTCCGGCAAGAGTTGCGTCGTCTTGGGCAAGCCGGTACTCCACCCATACCCGCGATAATCGACCACCAGCAGAGAGACCCCCGCAACGTGATAATAGGGCGCGAAGCCTTCGTAATCGGTCGCAATCTCGCCATTGCCATGAAAATACAGCAGAAGCGGCGCGGTTGTCGTGTGCAAGTATAGCCGATAACCAATCTCGACATCTTCGGCAACGGCGACTGTGCCATCTTTAACTTTGTCGGGATTAGGGTGCGTGTGCGGTGGCGTTTTACGAACGTGAAAGAGGTGATCGGTCACCATCGGCATATCGAGAACGTGTGTCATGCTCATTTGTGTCTTTCGTCAACGGTCATATAGCCTAATCATCCTCGAAAATTCGCATTTGTGCCACTACTATAAGATGCAGTGCGGATGAGTTTCATCTGCTCAGCATGACTATAATCGTCCGCAGGATGAAGCAAACAACTGATAGGACAAGCGACATGGCAACATCGAACCTCAGTCATCTTCCTTTGCCGCCCGGCGAGATGGGCTTGCCGTGGGTAGGGCAACCGCCGCGGATGCTCAGCCGCAAGCATCTCATCAAGCAGTATCAAAAACACGGCCCTGTCTACAAGACACGCGTCCTCGGGCGTAACATCGCGGTCTTTCTCGGTGCGGAGGGCAATCGCTTCGTGTTGCAAACCGGCGCGAAGTACTTCGAGTGGAAGAGTGGTTGGCCCCCGACATTCGTCGAATTATTGGGCGAATCGCTGTTCGTGCAGGATGGCGACGAACACCGCCAGAAGCGCAAGCTGATTATGCCCGCGTTCCATCGCCAAGCCCTGCACAATTACTTCGAGACGATGCAAGACATCAGCCTGCAATATTTGCACAAATGGGAAAAAATGGGCGAATTCCAGTGGTTGGAGCAAAATAAGCAATTCACCTTCGAGATTGCCAGCACCCTGCTCACCGGCAGTGAACCCGGCGACGAGACCGAACGCTTGAGTCATCTCTTTGTTGAACTCACACGCGGCTTTATCATGATTCCGACGCGCAACTGGTCATGGTCGCCCTATGGCAAAGCACTCGCCGCCCGTCAAGAAATTCTCGATTACATCGACGACGCAATCGAGAATCGGCGCGCCAACCCCACCAATGACGCACTCGGCTTACTGGTACAGACGCGCGATGAAGACGGTAACGCGCTCACCAACGAAGAACTACGCGCACAAACGCTCTTACTGCTCTTCGCTGGGCATGAAACCAGCGCGTCCATGCTGACATCGCTCTTCATGACCTTGCCGCAATACCCGCAGGTCTGGGAGAGAGCGATTGCCGAGCAAGAAGCCTTGAATATCGGCGATCATCTCACGATGGATCACATCCGCCAGATGACTTATCTCGATCAATTGCTAAAAGAGACCGAGCGCATGTATCCACCGGTGCCGGCTGGCTTCCGCGGTGTGGTCGAGGAATTCGAGTTCAACGGCTATCGCGTGCCAAAAGGCTGGACAGCGCTCTACATGATCAACGCCGCCCACCGTGATCCCGGCATCTACACCCATCCAGACGTATTCGACCCCGATCGGTTCAGCCCGGAGCGCAATGAAGCTAATGTGCCGTTTAGTCTGGTCGGTTTCGGTGGGGGAGCACGGGTCTGTGTCGGCTACGCCTTCGCCCAACTTGAGATGAAGATTCTGGTATCGCATTTGCTCCGTAAGTACACATGGGCGCTGAAAAAGCGCCAGAACTTGAACACGATTTATCGCCCGACTATTTTCCCGATCAGCGGCTTACAAGTCACATTCACGCGCCGCTGAGCCGCCACCGGATCGGGACAGTGAGCATGTGTCCCGATCCAAGCGTCAGGACGCTCACATCCCCATGCGCTTATGCGTGAAGACGATCTTCTCCAGCGATACAGCCAGCGCCGCCGTGCGATAGTCAGCGATACCTAGACGAATCGCGGCTTGCTTGATCTCGTTATAGCCATCGCGCATCGTGTCATCTAGCCCACTGCGAACCATGTTCAGTTCGTCGCCGCCGCGTGTGATCTCTTGCTTGAGTGCCGGCGGGACTTGCTTACCCGTCAGTTGTTCGAGAGCGCGTACAGTGGCATCCGCGCGATACGCGTCCAGACGACGCTGTAAGCGACCGAAGCGCACATGCGAGATATTCTTCAACCACTCGAAGTAGCTGACAGTCACGCCGCCGGCATTCACGTAGAAATCCGGCAGAATCGTCACGCCTTTATCGCGCAAAATTTCATCTGCCGCGAATGTCACCGGCCCGTTTGCCGCTTCCACCAGCAGTTTGGCGCGGATGTTGGGCGCATTTTCGGATGTGATCTGCCCTTCTAGCGCCGCCGGAATCAAGATGTCGCAGTCGAATTCGAGGCAGGCTTTGCCATCTTCGTAGTAATCGACATCCGGGAAGCCGGCTACGCCACCATGCTCGGTAATCCACTGAAAGACGGCTTCCACAGACAAGCCATCAGGATCATACAACGCGCCATCGCGTTCGATGATGCAGATGATGTGCACATCGTCTTCTTCTTGCAGGAACTTGGTGGCATGATAGCCGACATTGCCCAGCCCTTGCACAATCACGCGCTTGCCCGCCAAACTGCCTGTGAGCCGCGAGCGCGCCACGTCATCATCATGGCGGAAGAACTCACGGATGGCGTATTGCACGCCGCGTCCGGTCGCTTCTATGCGGCCGCGGATGCCGCCGGTTGCGACCGGTTTGCCGGTCACCGCGCCGAGATAGTTGATGTCATCGGGGCGCAACTGCCGGAAGGTATCCGCCATCCAAGCCATCTCGCGCTCGCCAGTGCCCATATCCGGCGCGGGGACATTCTCACCGGGACTCATGAAGCCCTTGTAAATCAGTTCACGGGCGAAGCGGCGCGTAATCCGTTCGAGTTCGGATTCGGAATACTCACGCGGGTTGATTGTCAGCCCGCCTTTCGAGCCACCGAAGGGCACGTTGAGCAAGGCGGATTTATACGTCATCAGGCTTGCAAGTGCTTCCACTTCATCCTGTGTGACGTGGCTCGCATAACGAATGCCGCCCTTCACCGGCAAGCGATGATCGCTATGAATCGCCCGATAGCCCACAAAGACCTGAAAGTCACCATTATCTAATTGTGCAGGAAATTGAACTTTAATAACACTATTACACGCTTTAATTTCATCTTTCATACCGTCTGGAATATCTAAGTATGCCATAGCACGGTCAACCATCAGGTCAACACTCTGGTTGAAGGTCAATTGCGCCCGCGGCACTGTCTGAACCATACAAATAAACCCTTCTATAAATTGTGTACTCTATACAGTTTAGCATAATTTGTATGGCTTGTTGGATGAAGATCGAATTTATATCGTATGATTATCGTTACGATTGGCAAGGCTCGCCTGTCACAGTAATCAGGGCGTTTCAGAAACGTTTTTTAGGGGGATGATGTGGCTTTTCAATGTACTGTTCCAAAAAGTCGAGCGTCTCATTGAGGACGTGCTTGGTGATGTGTTGGCGGTGCGGATCAGGCTCACTGCTGAAGAAATCACGTCCAGCATCATCAACGACGATCACACGATGCTGATCGTGCAGGGGCGTATCTGCCAGTTCTGCACGCAACTGTGTGACGATCGGCGCTTTGACGTACGGTTCATGCTGACCGTAAATCGCCAGAATCGGCGTGTTGGATTGCGCGAATTGCCCGAAGTGATCCTGTGGGAAGCCACTGTAGACGATCGCCGCTTCGAGATCATCGCGCTTAATCGCCGCCTCAAAAGATAGCGTCCCGCCCATGCCGATGCCGATTGTCGCCACACTGCGGTTGACGCGGTGATGCGTCTCTAGAACAGTCAGCGCGGCATCGACCGTTGCGAAGCGCGTCACCTGTGATTTTTGGTAGAGTTTCATCGCCCGTGCGGGGGTTTGCGCCGTCTCACCGAGATACATATCCGGCGCGATGACATAATAGCCCATCTGCGCGAAGAAATTCGACACGAGGCGCGTCACCCGCTCCGATCCCCACCAATCATGCAAGAGGCAAATACCGCTGAAGTGGTTACCGATGCGCGGATGTGCCCAGTAAGCTGGCACTTGCTCGCCATCATCGGTGACAATATGAATGTGACCGCTATCGATCGCGTATTCGATACGATTCGTATCATGAATGGGCATGGTGGGTGTGCCTCTCTCGATCAGTTGATATAACTTATTATAGCGCGACTCGCGATATTTTGCAGACGATTATCCCTTGATATCGCGCGCAAGAATCGCCTGTTGATAGGGACTCGTCTCCACATCTGAGCCGAGCATCTTAGCGATTTTATCGTCAACCGCCATCCGCAGGGTGCGATACCCTTGCCGATATGCCCAATCGCGGATCGCCCCCAGCAATTGTGACGTTAGGGCTTTCGGTGTCCAGCAATAGACATCGGCACTGCGCTGGTCGTATAGCTGGCGCTGTAAGCAAACGTACGCTTCTTGCCCGCCGACGTTGAACACCTGTCGATGGGTGGTGTGCGCGGTGATTTCGGGCACGGCTTGCCACAGGTCAGGCCATAGGTGTTGCCAGTGATAGACCGCGTTCTCCATGCGACCGATGGGCATCTGCCAACCGGCGATACGATCGACCGGCACGCGCGTTTTCTCCGTCGCCCGATAAAAGCCGACGTTGCCGCCGGTCGCGCTGATGTTGACCGGTTGCACCTGCGCCACCGACGATAAGCCGTATCGCTGGTAAAAGTTGCGCGTCTGCGTGTCATAGGCGATACAACTGACCGTGATTTTGCCGCTGTCGGTCGCTTCGTTGAGGAGATGTTGCACCAGTGTATCGCGTGCGGCTTCATCAGAGGCGATGAGCTTGCCAATGTGCAGATGTTTGCCGAAAGGCGCGGTCTCTTGCCCGATGTACGCTTCGGCATAGGCTGTGATGGTGCCAGCCATATCTGCCAGCACCCACGGCACGCCCGCCCCACCCAGCAGATGGCTCAACCACAGGGCGGCGGTCTCGATGCTCATCCATGCGCCCCCATGAAGCCAGCGATTGTAAATCGTCAAGTCCTCATACGCCACATCGTGGACGCGCCCGTCAGCGTCCATCCGTTGCCAGCGGTCGATGTCACGACGATGTAAAAGGCTGATAGCGCGTGTGTCGTCCAGTGTTGCCCGACGAATCGGCATAAGCGAGTCATCCTCCGGTTGTGATCTAGTCAATCATCGCTTCTATTTTACTGTGTACGGGACATTGTGACCAATGTACACTGAATATCATCTGGGGCAATCGCATTTAAAAAATGAGGGTCTTTCGTATCTTGCGTGGTCAAGCTCTTTTTGTTCCCTTTTTGAAAAAAGGGAACGCCAAAAACTTTTGCTTTTTGAACGCTATGTGTTCAAAATGAACAAGGTCAAGAAACGACAGTTCCTTGTGAGGGTGCAGGGGCAAAGCCCCTGCAACAAAAACCACGCGACATCCTAAAGAGCCAAAAATGAATGTATCTTCATAGCGGGATTGCACCCCGCCACCACAAGCCATATGCAATTGCCCTAGAATATCATCACCATTTACGACAAGGACTCACAACAAATGTTATTAGCTATTGATATTGGTAACACGAATATCCATCTGGGATTGTGGCAGGGCGAGTCGTGGCGGCTCTCGTGGCGGGCGCGCACCGTCGAGAATAAGATGCCCGATGAGTACGCCGTGCTGGTGCGTAATTTTCTCGCATCGGCAGATGTGGGCAGTGGCGCGATCACCGGCGTGATTATCAGCAGTGTCGTGCCGCCGTTGACGCTCGCCTTCAAAGAATTGTCGAACCGTTATCTGCATATGCACCCTTTGATCGTGCGCCACGACACATATACCGGCGTGACGATCGACATCGACCAGCCCGAACAAGCCGGCGCGGATCGCATTGTCAACACGGCGGCAGTGGTCGCCATGAATATTTACCCTGCGATTGTGATCGATTTCGGCACGGCAACGACTTTCGATGTCGTCTCAGCAGAGGGCAAGTTCATCGGTGCTGCCATCGCGCCCGGCTTGGGGGTCGCCAGCGATGCGCTCGTCAGTCGCGCGGCACAACTGCACAAAGTCGATCTACAACCGCCGCCGAGTCCGATCGGGCGCAACACGATCCACGCGATGCAATCCGGCATCTTCTGGGGCTACGTCGGCTTGGTCGAAGGCCTCGTCGCCCGCCTGAAAGCCGCCTTGCCCGACGATGAAGTGACAGTCGTCGCCACCGGCGGTTTAGCAGGCGCGTTCGATGAGCACACCGACATCATCGACCGCATCGTGTCGGAATTAACGCTGGATGGCTTGCGCGTGATCTACGAGTTGAACCGCGCCAAAGTCCGCTAAGCCAGCGATTCCTCATAGCCATTTGTTAGATTATGGGCGTATAATGTAGTAAAATCTATGTGAATCTACCAAGTATTGGCAGACTTTTTCATGACTCAACAAAAATCAGGGCTATCACTCCCGCGTAATCTTAAAATCGGTCTCTTTCATCTGGGATCAGGCATGGCAGATGTGCTGACAACTGGCGTTTGGAATCGTATCATGATTAGCGATCTCGGTTTGCGCGCCACACCGATCAGTCTGCTGGTCAGCCTGCGCTACTTCCTCGCACCGCTGGGCGTGTGGGCGGGTCGCATGTCCGATCAACACCGTGTGCTGGGCTTCAAGCGCCTGTTCTGGATTTGGCTAGGGCGCGGCTTGATGGTGCTGAGTACCTTCGGCCTGGGCTATGCGACAGCCCAACTGGTGCAAGACCCGCTCAGCAGTGGCTTACTCGTCTGGCTGATGATTATCGCCTCGATGCTGGCATTCAGCTTCGGCAATGCCCTCTCAGGGACGACCTTCTTATCGCTGATCTATGATCGGGCGACGGATGACCAGCGCGGTCGGGCGGTCGGCATCGTGTGGACGTTCTTGCTGTTGGGCTTCACGGTCGGCGGGATATTGTTCAGCTTGCTCTTACCGGATCGCGAGAGCGCGACTGGCATCGCCTTCAGCGGACGCGATGTGTTGATGCTCTTCGTGACGGCGGGCAGTATTTTCTTATCGCTGTGGTTCTTTTCAGTTTTAGGCGAGGAGTCGCGCCGCCCCGCCGACACGTCAACCGCGCTCGACACGGACGAGATACCGACGACCATCAAAGAGGACTTGGCGCAGGTCTGGCAGACGCCGGCAATGCGCTTCTTTCTGTTTTATCTCACGCTGTCGATGTTCTTCGCCTTCGCCCAGGACCCGATTTTAGAACCGTTCGCGGGCGATGTCTTTGACATGAGCGCATCGACTACCAATCGCTTCGCGGCCTACTGGGGCAGTACCAGCATCCTCGGCACGATCTTCTTTCTCTGGCTCTCGCGCAAGCTCCCGCGCTTCACCAATACGGTGATGGCGCAACTGGGGGTGAGCGTGCTATTCCTGACGTTCCTGCTCTTCGCTTCGTCGTCGATTATGACGATTGAGGGGCTGGTGACACCCGGCTTGCTGGCACTCGGCATCGGCTTGGGCATGTGGAACGTGGGCACGCTGGGCTTGATGATGGATATGAGCCCGGCTGGACGTGCCGGAACATTTCTCGGCTTCTGGTCGATGTCGGTCACGCTATCGCGCGGCGGCGGCATCACCTTCGGCGGTATTGCGCGTGATGTCGGCGTATGGCTCAGCGGCGGCAACATGGCGATCGCCTACGGCATCGTCTTTGGTTGTGCGGCCATCGGTCTCGCAGTGGCGCTCTACAGCTTGAGTCAGGTCAACGTCGATCAATACAAAGACCAGCACGACGACGCGCTGAACGATGTCGAGACGGTGCTAGCCGGTTCGCTCGACTGATTCAGCGTCGAAGGTGCGCGGTAACGTGAAGCTGAACGCCGCGCCCGCGCCCTTCTCACTGACGACGCGCACGCGCCCGCCCTGCTTCTCGATCAACTGTTTGACGATCGCCAGCCCTAAGCCCGCGCCCCCCGTCGCCCGATTGCGCGAGGGATCAGCGCGATAGAAACGCTCGAACAGGTACGGCAAGTGTGCCTGATCGATACCATCGCCCGTATCGCGCACCGTCACGTCAATGTCAGTCGGGTATACCTGCGCCGAGACCGCGACCTGCCCCTGCGGTGGCGTATGCGTGATGGCATTGCTGATGAGATTGCGTAAGATCTGCATCACCCGTCGCTGGTCAGCACGGACGGGCGGTATCTGTGGCGGTAAATCCGCGATGAGCGTGATTTGCTTGGCGCTTGCGGTCGGTTGCAGGGCGCTGATCGCCTGTTCGATCATCCCCTTCAACGCGACCGCCTGCGTCTCGAAGTGCAGTTGTCCAGCTTCTGCCAGCGATAATTCTTGCAAATCGTTGACCAGTTGATGCAAGAGGGTCGCTTCTTCAGTCAGCAAGTCGATTGTCTCGGTATCGGCTTGGAGTAGATCGTCCTGTATTGCTTCCAGATAACCGCGAATGTTGGTCAGGGGCGTGCGTAGCTCATGCGCGATGTCGGTCACCATATTGCGACGTAGGTCTTCGTTGTGCTTCAGCGTCTCCGCCATCGCGTTGAAGGCATGCGCGAGTTCGCTGATTTCGCCAGAGGCATGAACGTGAACGCGCTGATCGAGATCGCCACTTTCCATCCGGCGGGCGGCGAGTGTCAGCGCGGCGACCGGATGCAGGATGCACCGTGAGAGAATGACCGTCAGCGCGACAGCGGCAACCCCGGCGACAATCGCCGTCACCCACAGCGTGAAGGTCACCGAGTCGACAAAATCGCGCTGGGCAAGCATCATCTCGTATTCGGTGACGGGATCGACGTAAAGCGTGCCGATTTCCGCGTTGTTCTGCATGACGGTCACTGAGCCATCAGGCGCAATCCGAAAGCGCAAACTATCGCCATCATCCGGCACAATCGGCGTGTTATCGCTAGTGGTGAGCATTGTCCCCAGCGAGCGAAAGCTGAGTGTACGCTCTTCGGGGCTGAGTCCTTCCGTCAGGCGTTGCAATTGCTCGAACTGCTCGGCGGCGACATCCGGTTCGTTGCTATCCGCCCACACAATCAAGACATCTTGCAAGCGTTCTTCTCGCATCTCGCGCCCGAGTTCGACATAGCGCGAGAACTCTAAGCGGGTGGTGAAGCCCACAAAAATCGTAATCGTGGCGATCGCCACCGCGGCGACGGCGAGCATCGCCATCAAGATGCCGAAACGCAGACTATAAAACATTAGCGCCTCCTGCTCATGTGTCTCACTTACGACGTTCGGTGAAGCGATAGCCAACGCCGTAGACCGTCTCGACATAGGCTGGATCGGTGTGATCTTTCTCGATCTTCTTACGCAAATTCATGACGTGGGCATCGACGGTGCGCTCTAAGCCTTCGTAATCATACCCGAACGCCCGCTCGACCAGTTCTAAGCGCGAGAAGGCGCGTCCGGGGTCTTTGGCGAGCGTCTCCAGGAGTTTGAACTCCTTCGGAGTCAGATGGACGACCTCGCCCGCGATGATGACTTCGTGGCGCGTGAGATTGATCGTCAAATCGCCAAAGACCAGTTCTTTTTGTCCGTTGTTGTGCGTCGCGCTATCAACCACGCGCCGTAACACGGTTTTCACACGGGCGACGACTTCACGCGGGCTAAAGGGCTTGGCAATGTAATCATCCGCGCCTAAATCCAGCCCATGCAAGACATCTTCTTCGGTCGCCTTCGCCGTGAGCATGATAATCGGCATGTTGCTCTCAAGCCGTAACAGGCGGCATATGTCTAAGCCGTCGAGATTGGGCAACATCAAATCCAGCACGACTAAATCCGGTTGCAGGCGACGCGCCATATCTAAACCGGTGTAGCCATCATTGGCGATGCTGGTCTCATAACCGGCCTGGCGCAAATATAAGCGCAGGAGATTAGCCGTTTTTTTATCGTCCTCTACGATGAGTATTTTATCCATGAGTCTCGGCCTATCGTGTGTTCAATTTGCGGAAATATGCTGTTTGTGGCGCGATGGAGCGTGTCGGTGATGGTCTATTATAGCGGTGAGAGGCGATATAGGTCTATATTCAAGCCTAGCATACGCCGATAACGCCCTGACGAAGCGGGCTTGCCGTTTACGTGTTAAGTGTTATTGCTATAATGTGTTGCATGAATAAGATACCCTATCCCTACTTCACCACAGTTATTGTCTTGGCATTTTTCGCATTCGCTATGAGTGCGTTCATCAGTCGGAGCGTGTTCGATCGCTTGCCGCATCTGGAGGACGAATTCGCGTATCAGTATCAGGCGCGTATCTTCGCCGGCGGGCAAATCGTCATCGATTCACCGACGCCGCAGAATGCGTACTGGCAACCCTTTGTCATCGACCATGAGGGACAACGCTTCGGCAAGTACACACCGGGCTATCCGGCGGTGCTGGCAATCGGCGTGTTGCTCGGTCAAGCATGGGTGATAAACGCATTCGCCGCCATGCTCACAATCACGCTGACGTATCGCCTTGGGCGCGAGATTTTCTCGGCTGATGTGGGCGTGATGGCGGCGGTGCTGGTCGCCTGCTCGCCGATGGCGCTCTTGCTCAACGCAACCTTGATGGCGCACAGCGTCGCCCTCTTTTATACGACGCTATTCATGCTGGCATACTGGCGACTAGAACAGGGTCAGCAGTCGTATCTGTGGGGGGCGGTCGCCGGGCTAGCACTAGGCTTGCTGGCGGCATCGCGCCCCCTGACGAGTATCGCCATCGCCGCGCCCTTCATCGCGTGGAGTGGTGCGCGCCTGTTGCAGACGCTCATCCCATGGCGACCGCGCCGCGTCCGACAGGTGCTGTTGCCGCTGGTCTTACTCGCGGCGGTGGCGACCACGCTGGCGAGTAGCATCCCCCTGTTCAATTACATCGCGACTGGCGAGGCGACCCGCAACCCCTACACCCTGATCTGGGAATATGACGCGGTTGGCTTCGGTGAGTGCTGTGGGCGCAACGGTCACACGCTGGAACGCGCCCTGTTGCACACGCGCAATGACCTGACTTTGACCGCGTCGGATTTGTTCGGTTGGCAGATTGCGCCAATCACCGCTGAGATCGAAGACTATCTCCTGCATGGCGCACGCACCTATCCCGCCAGCGGATACAGCCTGTGGCTCTTGCCACTGGGCGTGATCGTCGGCTTGCTATTCCACAAGCACAAGCACCCACGCCAGCTGTACAGCTTGATCGCGCTATGGGCAGTGATCGTGAGCGCGTGGGTGCTGATGGTCGTCCGCATTGAAGCGGTGCCGTTCGTGGGCGATGGACTCGTGACGCAGACCGGTTTCTCATATATGTGGGTGGGCTTCACGCTGGTCTTTTTGCTCCTGCCACTGTTCGCCCTGCTTCGCTGGCGTGATACAGCGCATGTGCCATATACGTGGATGCTGATGAGCGTCACGCTGGGGATCGTGATCGTGCAATTATTGTACTGGATTGGCTCACAGCGTTATAGCACGCGCTATTACTTCGAGGCTTTGAGCGCCGCCGCCCTGCTGGGCGCTCTGCCGCTGGCATGGCTCGCACGGCGGGCGCGGTTACTGGTCTACGGCGCATTGATCGGCGTGTCGGGCTTCTTCTTGCTGTATTACACGCTCCCACGTATCAACGTCCTGCACGAATTCAACCGCATGAGCCCGGCACTGTTGAACGCGGTCGACCAGCGGCGCGTGGATGATCGTCCGGTGCTGGTGATCGTCAACGGGACGGCAAGCGGCGATAATCGCGTGCGCTGGCGCAGTTATGGCGCATTGCTCGCTGAGACGAGTCCCTATCTCGATAGTCCGGTCGTCGTCGCCCGCGACTATGGCACGCCGGGCATGCGCGATGCCATTCTCGATCGCTTCCCTGATCGCCAAATCATCGAGATGTTCGCCGTCGGCAACGAAGGGATGTTCGTCGATGAGCCATGAGCAGACCAGCACCACCGCCCGCGCCGATCTCACACGCCAGATCGATTAGGTGCGCCTGTATCACGCACTCATCTGCCAGCAAAAAGCTAGCCCAACCGCCTGATCGCACACCGGCTGTGACGCGCTTCTGTGGTCGTATCATGCCCAGCCCACACTGGGCGAAACGTTGTAGACATATTAGAATCACCAGCATTTGGACAACGATCTGAACCCTTTTGGGGTTATGATACGTACATAAGAATAGTGCGATATAGATCGCCTTTTGAGTATAATAATAGCTAGATTGTGAAAATGAGGACAAATCATGCGCGTCATTGTACACACTGGTAAAGGTGGCGTAGGCAAGACCAGCATCTCGGCGGCGACAGCCATGCGTTGTGCAGAATTGGGTTTGAAGACGATTGTCATCAGCACCGATACCGCTCACAGCCTCGGCGATGCCTTCGATGTGAAGATCGGCCCAGAAGCCACATATGTGACGGAAAATCTCTGGGCGCAGGAAGTCGATACCCGCTACTCGATGGATAAATACTGGGGCAAAGTCCAGACGTATCTCGCGGCGATTTTCTCGCGGCAGGGTGCGGATGAGATCGTCGCGGAAGAAGTGACTATTTTGCCCGGCTTGGAAGAAGGGGCGAACCTGCTGTGGATTAACGAGTACTTCCAGCGCGATGAATACGACGTTTTGATCGTCGATGCCGCGCCGACAGCCGAAACGGTGCGCTTGCTGAGCCTGCCGGATGTCACCCGCTGGTGGCTCGAGCGTTTCTTGCGCGTCACACGCGGCTTTCAAGTTGTTGGCAACGCGGTGAAGGGCGTGGCGAACGTCTTCCGCCGGCAAAAAGAAGAGGAAGAAGCCGAAGACGGCACGCCGTGGGAACAGGTCGAGCAACTCTTCGATATGCTGGAAAACGTGCGGAATCTGCTGACCGACCCCGAAGTCGCCAGCATGCGCCTCGTCGTCAATCCTGAGCATATGGTGATTAAAGAGACGCAACGTACCTACACCTATTTGAATCTTTACGGTTATGCGACCGATGCCGTCTTAGTCAACCGCATCTTCCCTGATGAAATCACCGATCCGTTCTTCACCAAATGGAAGGAACGGCAGAAGAAAAATGTACAATTTGTGCGCGAGGGCTTCGGTGGCTTGCCGGTGTTGACCGCGCCGCTGTTCAACCAAGAGATGGGCGGGCTCGAAGGATTGCGCCGCCTCGCAATAGCGCTCTATGGCGATGAAGACCCCTCGAAACGGCAATCCGACGGGAGCGCCCACCGCATCGAAAAAATTGACGATGCCACAGATGGCACAAAATATATCATGCACGTCCCGCTGGGCTTTGCCGAAAAAGGCGATGTCGATATGTACCGCTCGCGCGATGAAATTACCCTGCGCGTCGGCCCTTATCGGCGTAATATCGTCCTGCCCGCCGTCCTGCATGACCTAGAACTTAACGCGAAGTTTGACCCACCGGTATTGCATGTCCGCTTCTACGAATCTGAGCCAACCACTGAAAACGAATAACGCATCCATGAACGGCGCGACCAAGAAAGTGAAGGTCGCGCCACTCGCACCGGACGATTATCGCGATGTGCCGCAGGAAACGGGCACGTCCGATACGTCATCGCCCAATGGCGCGGCACAGCCCGCGTCACCCGCGACCAACGGCGTTATCCCGCCCTCTGCTGGCGCACGCATCCCGATTGCAATCGGTGATACGTCCACCGCTAACAACGGCGCGAGCGCACCTATCGGACAAGCGGCGAACGGCAGTGGCGCAGTCGCACAACGGGCACGCGCCGCACAAGCCGCCATCCCCGATGTGATGGCCGACGACGACCCGATCTCGCCCATTTTGGAAGATGAGAGCGACCCCTATGCCAACGAGAGCGTCGAAGAGCGCGTGCAACGCTTGCGCCCTAAATCGCTCCGCTTGCAGTTTCGCTATTTTTACACGCTCCTATTCGCGCTGTGGCTCTTCGGGCGTTTGGTGTTCTGGCAGGTCTACGTCGCCAAACTCTTCCCCAACTGGGTGAAGAACCGCAACACCCAGCGCTGGCGCAAATACGCGCGCGAGTTCAGCGCCTTTGCCGAGCGCATGGGCGGCGTACAGATCAAAGCCGGTCAGTTCGCATCGACCCGCGCCGATGTCCTGCCGGAAGAAGTCATCATGGAATTGGCAGGCTTGCAGGATAGCATCGCGACCCTGCCCTACAAGCGCATCTACAAAGTGATCGTTGATGAACTGGGCGACCCCGATGAGCGGTTCGCCTATATCGACGAAGAGCCGATCGCGGCGGCATCGCTGGGGCAAGTCCATCGCGGCCGGCTCAAGAGCGGCGAAGATGTCGTCGTCAAAGTCCAGCGCCCCGGCGTGCGCGATATCATCTACACCGATATGGCGGCGATGTTCATCGTCGGGCATATCTCGATGACGTTCGATTTCGTCAGCCGTCGCTCGGATTCGGTGATGATTATCGAAGAATTCGGGCGCATCCTGCTCGAAGAGATCGACTATCACAAAGAGCGCGAGAACGCCCGTCGCTTTGTGCGGATGTTCGCCAATGATCCCGGCGTATACGTGCCTGCCATCTACGAGGAACACTCGTCCGAGCGCGTGATCGTGCTAGAAGACGTGACAGCGATCAAAATTGACGATTATGCCCGTCTCGCGGCGGCGGGTATCGACCGCGAAGAAGTGGCGCGCCGCTTGATGGATACTTATCTGGAGCAGATTTTCGAGCAACGCTTCTTCCATGCCGACCCGCATCCCGGCAACCTATTCGTGTATCCCCTGCCCGTCGAGGACGAAGCGCAATACGTCGGCAAGGGCGGGCGACCCTTTTACCTGATCTTCATTGATTTTGGCATGACGGCGACCCTACGCCCCGAAATTGTGCAGGGCTTGATTAACACGCTGGTCGCCGTGCTGACGCGCGACGCGAAGAAGCTGGTTGCGTCCTATCAAGAATTGGGCTTCTTGCTACCGGGCGCGGATGTCCAGCGCATCACCGAAGCAACCGAGCGCGTCTTCGGCGAAGTGTGGGGCTTGAACATGACCGAACTCGGCTCGATGGATTTTGAAGTTATCGAGAATATCGGCAAGGAATTCGGCGATTTGCTGAGTGATATGCCTTTTCGTATTCCGCAGGATTTCGTCTATCTGGGGCGGACGGTCAGCATCTTGGCGGGGATGGCGACCAAGCTCGACCCGACCTTCAACCCGTGGGACGACATCCAGCGCAACATGCAACATCTCGTCACATCTGATCTGGATAACAACATCTTCGACGAACTGGGGAAGGTGTTCCAGCAAACAATCGATGAACTCATCGCCGATGGGCCGCAGGGCTTCGTGCGTGTGACGGAACGCATCATCAACCGCCTCCAGCGCTTCAACCGCACTGAGAAGATGCTCCAGCAAATCATCGATGGCGACGTACAACTGCCGACCAAGCTCAGTTCACAGCATCGCTATCAACTTGAGCGCATCGAGGCGCAGGGGCGGCGTACATCGCGCCTATTTGTCTCTGGCAGTCTGCTGGTCTGCGCGACTCTGCTATACACCAATGGCGATGCTGGTCTCGCAATCGTGAGCGTCATCGGCGCGGGCTATACGTATGTGTCGTCATGGTTCATCGTGAAGTGATGCAAAGCCCCTTCGCTCGGATGCGAGGGGGCAACTTGCAGTCATCGGCGGGGCGCTCTAGTCGAGGTCAATTTTGACTTTGCCCTTGCCGGTTGTCTTGGGCGGCTCGCCATCGCCACCATCATCGTTATCGTCGTGGTCGTCAGCATCATCATCCGCGCTAGCATCGGCGCTCGCTTCTGCGTCGGGATCTTCTTTTTCACTGACTTTTTTCAGTTCGTCAATCGTCGCGTCGATCAACACGCGGAAGCCCTGCGCGAATTCACGGCTCGCCTCTGACCCGTGCTTGCGAAACTCCGGCGGCAACAATGCTTCGAGGGCTTTACCGGTCTCTTCGAGCGCACGCCGTTGATGATAGAAGAATTGCTCCATTGGCGTTTCAAATTGATCGGTCGCCCCGTTGTCGGTCGTGTCTGCGTTTTCTGGGTTGGCGTTGTTATCTTGTTCTGTCATGGTATTCAATGACCCTCTGCTCTGGTTCGTTGGCTGTCTACTATAATATACGCGGGTAGCCCCGCAAAGTTGCGGGATGTGTTGTCAAAATATACATATGCCTATTGTACCGCAAAAAGCGGTCGAGCGTCTAATAGCCCTCATCACGGTCTAACTGATTGTAGAGCGGCTTATTATCGAGATAGCGCTTGAGGTTCTCCGCGAATAAATCCGCCGCTTTATCCAGATAATCATCGCTATTGCCGGAGACATGCGGGCTGATGATTACGTTATCCATGTGCCACAGGGGGCTATCAGCCGGCAGGGGTTCTTTCTCGAAGACATCCAACCCCGCCCCGCCGATTGTGCCCGTTTGCAGAGCATGGATCAGCGCTTGCTCATCAACGACCGCCCCGCGTGCGATATTAATCAGCACCGCGCTCGGCTTCATCGCGTTGAGTACCGCCTCATCCACCATGTGGCGCGTCTGATCGGTCAGCGGCACGTTCACCATCAGATAATCGCACTCCCCGACCATTGATGGCAGGGTTTCGCTGGGATAGATGCGTTCTGGGATGCTTCCATCGCTATCGCCCGTGCCCGTTTGCGCGTAGTCGGTGCGCGTCTCGGCAGTTTTCTTGATGTCGCGTTTGGTCGCCAGCACGCGCATTCCCAGCGTTTGCGCCAGACGGGCGAGTTCGCGCGCGATGCTCCCATAGCCGACCAAGCCTAAGGTCTGTTTGTTCATATCAACCGGCTTGAAGATCGAAAATTTATCATCAGGCCACTCAGCGCGTTGTTGATAGCGCATCATCGTCGGGAGCTTGTAGTTAAAGGCGAGCATCATCATCAGGCAATAGTTCGCAATCTGCTGGGCATGGATGCCGCTAGCGGATGTCACCTGTACAGCGTCAGTTTTGACGACGGGGTGTTGCATGGCGCGCTCAAGACCGGCCGAGTTCAGCTGTATCCAGCGAAGCATCGGCGCGTCCTCAGGCGCGGGGAAGATGCGCGACGTATAGAGAACTTCGGCTGTTGACCACACGTTATCGGGGACAGCAGAGGTATATTTTTTGACGTTGAGGCGCGGGGAAATCTCGCGCAGGCGGGTCATGATCGCTTCCGAAAAATCGACGGTCACGACGACATTAATCTGTTCATTATCTGTCATTGAGGCTCCTACCGTAGCGGATTATGGCTCATCGTGTTATACACTACATAGTTTAATCGTAGTCATTCTATTCATGTAGCCACAAGAAGGATAATTTAACATGGGACTCTTAGATGGCAAAGTCGCGCTGGTTTTCGGCATTGCCAACCACCGTTCGATCGGCTGGGGCATTGCCAAAGCCCTGCACCGCGAAGGCGCGACGATTGCAATGTCGATCTTCAGCGAAGATTTACGGCGACGGGCAGAACCGCTCGCCGAAGAAGTCGGCTGTGATTTTATCGAGGTCGCTGATGTCAACGATGATGACGCGCTCGACCGCGTTTTCAAGCAAGCAGAAGCCGACTTCGGCAAGATTGATATTCTCGTCCATGCGGTCGCATTTGCCCCGCGCGAGGATTTAGGCGGGCGCTTTGTCGATGTCTCACGCGAGGGCTTCCGTACAGCGTTAGAGACTAGCGCCTACAGTTTAATCGCGCTGGCGAAGCGTGCCGAAGCGCTGATGCCCGATGGCGGCAGTATCATCGCCATGACGTACTTCGCTGGCGAGAAGGTGATGCCCGATTACAACGCGATGGCGATCGCCAAAGCCGCGCTCGATAACATCACGCGCTATCTCGCGGTTGATCTTGGGCCGAGCAAAATCCGCGTGAATGCCATCAGCGCCGGTCCCATCAAGACGCTCGCCGCCGCCGGTATTCCGGGCTTCCGTAGCCTGTTGCGTTACTTCGATGCTGTCGCGCCCCTGGGCGATAAGATCAGTATTGATGATGTCGGCAATGCGGGGGTGTTTCTCGCATCGGATATGGGCAAGATGGTCACCGGCGAGATTTTACACGTCGATAGTGGCTACAACGTTCTCGGCTTGACAGCCCCACGCGAGGATATGGCGTGAGGTCGCGCCGGTGACCCGCCCCGACGACGCGTCAACGTGGCTGTTGGCGCTGTCGGGCGGGTGGGGGCATTACTTCAAATCGTCGAAGGGTGGGTCGCGACGTTTGATGATCGCGTAGAGGTAATTGACTGTTTTTTTGACCTCGCGCCGCTCATCATCCGAGAGCGAGAGCGCGTGGTATTCGTCTTCATCGAGCAAGAGCGTTGTGCCATCCGGCTTGACGAAAATATCAAGCGCCAAATCTTCGGCGGCGACGTACGTCCCACAGATGTTCGCCGGGCGTGTAATATTGCAATAGTAGCCCTTGAGCACCTGCGTCTCTTTATCTTGAATGCGAAAGACGTTGTACCAGCGGTTGTTGTAAAACCATTCTGTAAAAATATCCCCTTTACGCAGGGTGACGTAATCCAAATCGCGATCAAAGCCGAAAGGTGCTTGCACACACACGTAATCAGCACCCCGTTCTAACACGTTGCCTTCATACGTTAGCTCAACATCGCCTCGATAATTGCGCTTCTGAATCGTGATATTCATCAATCGGTGCCTCCTTTGGTATGCACGCATAGTAATATACCAGACCCAACGCTCACATGGGCTGAGTGACCCATCATGATATTCGACACGCCACGCGCCGGCCCGAACTTGAGGGTATCATCATCGAGGGCATATTTCAAATCATGGGTGGTGATGCCGTGCACATCGCCACTCATCGGAATCAGCGAGATTGTATCGCCGGCTTGCCCCTGTAGCAGATGATCGCCTGCACGGAGCAAGCACAACGATTGATTGCGGGCGACGATAGCTATATCACACGCGGCAATCTGGGGTAAGGCGAGCAAGTAGACATTCGCCAGCATTTGATCGAAGCGCCCGCCAATGCCACCGATGATGCGGATCCAATGGCTGGACTGGCGTGCGGCATACAGCAATGCCAGCTCCAGATCCGTCTCGTTCTTCTCGGCGGGATAGCGCTGAATCGTCGCGCCGGTCTGGGCTAACTGTTGTAATTCAGCCTCAGAGAGGGAGTCCATATCGCCGATGACGACCTGTGGCGTGCGCTCATAATGCCACGCGACACGCGCCCCCCCATCCGCCGCGATGACCAGCGCATCCGCCCCGGCATCGTGCAGGGCTTGCTGTACCATCGCGCCATCCTTGGGCTTGCCATTGGCGAATATCAGTGTGTGCGTCATAGACATTAGCGGCTACGTCTGCGCCACCGCTCGCGGATTTCAATCTTGCTAATATCAGACGTATCGAGGAAGTCCGTCGCTAGCTGGACGTAGACTTCAGTCTCGAGCATGGGGAAGTGGCGCACAGGCAGGACAATCGGCACGAATACATCTTCCTGTTGAAGCGTCAGATAATCCCAGACGCTTGATGGCACATCACCAACGACGCGATCTTGCTCGCCATGAACTGCGACAATCGGCGCGGTCACCCGTCGCAAATCATCGAGCATCGTGCCGGCATCATAGCCTTCGGCACTGCGCGTCAACACGCGATTGTCGGATTTATCGACATCGGTTTTCAGCTTGTCGTACTCTGGCTCACTCCGTTTGAAGCACTTATCCAGCAGAGATGTCATGGTCTCATCTTTGAGCGCTTCAAGCAAGGGATTCGGGCGGTTCTGCGTCTTGGCATCGCGCTCAGCCGCCGCTTGCTTCAGCTTTTCGCGGTCGATGTTATCCGGTCGTCCGATCGTCGGCAACTCGTGGAAAGGCGTGTGAGTGCCATTGCCGTCCTCGCGATTGGCGGAACTGGGGATCGTATCATCGCCCATCACTTCTTCGACGCTGGGCGAGAGGGCTTCGCGGCGATTGGTATTGGATGTCAAGAGCTTACGCGTGCCGGCTGGCGTGCGCTCATCGAGATTGCCGGGATCGAACAGGGGCATACTTGTGAGCAACATCCGCACCGCTTTATCGGGATGGCGCAGGGCAAATTGCGTGGCGACCATCGCGCCCAACCCATGCGCGATGATGGCGACTTTAGGAATTCCGAGTTGATCGAGGAATTGTTCTAACATCTTAACCTGTGCGAGAACGCTGTAACTGCGCTCGTTCTTCGCTGAATCGCCAAAGCCGATCAAATCCAGCGTGTAGACGCTGTATTTCGTATGTAGCTTAGACATCACCGGAATCCAGTATCGCCATGATCCAATCCAGCCATGAATGAGGATCACCGGACGACCCCGCCCTAGTTTTTCGTAATGGACTAAATCTCCACCAATTGTAATGGCGCTCATAAAAATTCTTACCCCAACTTGGGGCGCTTCCGTTAAGAAACGCCGAATTTTGCTAATATTTCGCCAATCCGTCGTTGTAGCTGATCCGGCGCGAACGGCTTCAAGATATAGTCATCTGCGCCAGCATCTTTACCTTGATCGACTTCTTCATCCTGCCCCTTTGCCGATAAGATGACAACCGGAATGTGCTTGGTGGCTTCATCGGCTTTGATGGCTTTACACGCCTCATAGCCGGTCATCTTCGGCATTCGCACGTCCGTCATAATCAAATCTGGCAGGATTTCTTTGGCTTTGCTCACAGCATCCGCCCCATTCGCGACCGCCGTGATCTGATGCCCTGCGAATTGCAGGGTAAACGTGATCAAATCGCGGATGTCGCGTTCATCTTCAGCAACCAGAATGTGCGCCATTATTTATCCCTTGTTAGTGTCGGTCCGTCAATCTGTGGCATTTCCATTGTTGCAGTGCGGAAGTTCGGTTGCTCAATCGGCAGGCGAACGAAGAACGTCGTCCCCGCACCTAATTCGGATTCAAACCAGATATCCCCATGATGGAGCGCCACGAGGTCTCGCGCGAGTGATAAGCCCAAGCCCGTGCCGGCAATATCCAGTTCGACCGCGTGGGTATCGTAACGCTCGAACCGTCGCCAGACGCGGTCACGGAATTCTTCAGGAATACCAACCCCTGAGTCCGTAATCTCAACTTGTACAGCAGGTTCATCCGGCAAGCGATAGACTTTGACCGTAATATTACCATCAGCAGGGGTGTAATTAAAGGCATTGTCAATCAGGTTTGCGAAGATTTGTCGCAGTTTATCGCGATCACCGCGGATTTGCGGCAGGTCATCGGCGACGGTCACGGTGGTATTCATATCTTTGTCGATGTTCTTCTGCGTCGTCGCGATACGCGTGAACTCCGGTCGAATCACGTCGTTCAGGTCGATCATCGTCATGTGTAACGCATCAGAGCCGCTATCCAGCTTCGAGATATTCAGCACGTCATCAACCAGAATCGCCAGTCGATCGACGTTCGACTTGATCGCTTTCACCCAGTCTAGTTGCATCGGGTCGAGCGATTCGGCGACGGTCATCAGCAACATATCGGTATAGCCCTTGACCGGCGTGAGCGGCGTGCGGAACTCGTGCGAGACGTTTTCGATAAATTTGGTCTTGGCGCGGTCAGCCTCAACATCTTTGGTGATGTCGCGGAAGACGGATACCGTCCCGAGGAAGAGATTGCCGATATGCACCGGCGAGAGTTGAATGCTGATGATCTTCTCGCCAATTTCGATGCGTTCGGTGATCGTATCTTCGAGGATTTGCGGGGTCTCGGCCCACTCGGTGACCAGTTGCGTCCAGCGCACCGCAGACGTGCCGTAGATGCCGGCGAGTCGGTCGAGCGGTTGCCCCATGACCTGATCGCGCGGCAGTTCGAGGATACGCTCGGCGGCTGTGTTGAACAGCACGATCTCGCCGTTGGCATCTGCGAGCATCACGCCGTCCGCGATACTTTCCAGAATAGCGGAGTTCTTCTGTGCTTCTTCTTGCTCGGCGCGTAAGAGCTTGCCCATGCGCTCGGCTTGATCGCGGATGAGTTGATAGAGATCGGCGCTGTTGATCGCCGCCGCGACCTGATTCGCCGCCGGCACCAGCAGTTTGATGTGGCTTTCAGTAAATGCGCCGACGCGATCGCTGAGAAGCACCATCACGCCCATCGGGTCTTCGTTGTTCTCAAGCATGACCGCCATCGCACTGCGTAAGCCGGTTGCGCGGCCTTCTTCGCCCCAATAATCCTGCGCTTCGAGGTCTTCGACCACAGCCACATGATCGTTGCTATCATCGTAGGCGATGAGCCACGTCGCCAGCCCAACCGCGGGATGGGTGTAGACATCCTCATCTTCCAGATAAATCAAGTTATTAGGGTTGAGCGATTGCTTCGAGAAGAGCGTATCCGTCGCCGGATCGGTCAACATAATCACGCCATCCTGTGCGCCAACCGCCTTGCTGACCATCCCCAGCGAGCGTTCCAGCAGTTGTTCCATATCCAGCGTCCGCGCAAGCTCGGATGTGATCTGGTAGAGCGTATCGAGGCGATCGCGCTCTTCTTCAAGTTCTTCGGTGCGGACATCGACCAGTTTTTCCATCTCGCTTGCGGCTTCTTGCACCTGCTCGAAGAGACGCGCATTCTGGATAGCCGCCCCAAGCTGAGATGCGACCGTCGTCAGGATATTATCGTAGTTAATATCGAAGGCGCGCGACTTGCTGTAATGGCGGATAGCCAGCACGCCCAGCACCTTATCGCTGGATTTCACCGGTACGCCCATGTAAGACCTGATGTCGCCCTCACCGTTGCTGATGCCCATACTGCGCCGCAACTCATCAATGCTATAGTTAAAGCTCCCAAGGCTGAGCGAGTGCCCGCGCTTGATGACGTATGAGGCTTCGTCATCGCCCAGCGGACGCGGCGGAATGTTGAAGCGTTCGGATCCACGCGCCGCCAGCGGGAAGCGAATGACATCGGCTTCTTCGTCGTACAGCGCGAGGTAAATCTCCTCAGCATTGGTCACCGATGCGACTTGCTCCTGCAAGATCGGCAACATCGCGTCGAGGCTGAGCGTCGAAGAAATCGACCGGCTCAGCTGGTTGATGGTGAACAACTCTTCAAAGCGCGATGTCGTCTCTTCGGTCAGGCGTGCGTTCTGGATAGCGACCGCCACCTGTGACCCGAGCGCCCGCGCGAGGCGTACTTTCTGTTGCGAGATGCTGTCTTCCTGATTGGACGTTTGCTCGAGCTGGATAAGACCGATCGAGCGATCGCTGACGATGAGTGGCACGAACATCCGCGCGCCGAAGGACGATGCGCGCATCTCGTCTAATTCATCAGGATAAGGTGGCAGGCGCTCCTCATCATCGACAGCGACAATCACCATCACTTCGCGATTTTGTAGGGCTGTGCGCCGCGCGGGATACTTGTTGAGGTTGTAGACTGTGCCGGGCGTGACGATGCTCTCATCACTACCCATGCGGTGACTGCTGAACTGCACTTCGAGATCGTCCTCACCTTCCCAGTTGAGGATTGTACAGCTTTCCATATCGAGCGCGGTGAACATCAACTCGGCAACATTGGCGAACACTTCATCAATATTCCGTGTGAGCGATGTGAGCGATGCCGCTTCTAGCAATGTCCCCAGTTCGTTGGTGCGCTCGAAGGTCTGCTCGAAGAGATCGGCGTTTGCCAGCGCGATAGCTACCTGACTGGCGAACGCGATCGCGACGTTCTGTTCCTGACGGTTATCGTACGCGTATTCATCCTCACGCGTAAGAATGAACATGCCGACCACATGCCCCTGATTGACCAGCGGCACCGTCATCCAACTCCGCATCGCGCCGCTGTAGGGCAAGTTCAGGTCAGGCACTTGCGCGGCAATTTCAGTGACCACCCGTTGCGAGTCAACCATTTGCGCGATGGCATCGTGATTGTTGATCGTCAGGCGCGTATCATCGGGAGCGATTTCGTCGTCAAAGCCCGACGCGCCTTCAAGCACCATGAACGACCCGTTGCGCCGCCAGATCGTGAGCGTGTCGAAGGGGATAATCAAGCTCAGTTCGTCCATCGCCAGTGCGATCACCTCATCGCGCTCCAGCGACGCCGTGATGCGTGTCGAGACTTCGGTGAGTGCTTCCAGTTGTTTCGCACGATTTTCGATCGCCTGCTCAAGCTGGGTACGCTCGGTCACATCCTCAACCAGAAGCACCGCCCCGCGCACCACATCGCGCGAGCGCAGAGGATACATGTAGAAATTACGAACGATCGCTTCGTCATCGTCACGCGGGGTCGTCTCGTTCAGATGCTCGATCGGCTCGCCGCCTGCTAGCACTGCGTTCAACTCGTTTTCGAGGATCGGCGCGAGATCGGGCTGATAGGCGAACAAGTCCTGTCCGGTTGCGTCATCGCCCCAGCCGTAGGCGCGTTTCATGAAGTCGTTGATGTTGATGATCGCCCGCGTGTTATCCAGCACGATAATCCCCTGCTGGATTGATTCAACCACTGAGCGATTGAGTACCTGCAAGTTCATTGTCTGGTTGAAGAGGCGCGCATTCTGGATGGTGCTGGCGACCAATTGCGAGACACGCGTCAGCCATTGTTGGATTTCTTGCGAGCTGAAGGCGCGTTCCTGCTGGCTACCGATGTGCAGGACACCCAGCGTCTCGCCACCGGCGGCGAGTGGCAAGAGCAGGGTCGTGCGCTCGCCCTCCTGATGCCAGCGGCGCAGGTCATCATACTCTTGAACCGCCGCGTCATCGGCGGCGAAGGTACGCGCTGTGCGTGCCTCATACACCAAACCGAGCGCCGTCCCTGCCAGCGATTGTTGCTGGATGGTGTTGATAATCGGATCGTCGCTCGCGTCCAGCGTCACCTGCCAGTGAGTGAAGCCGGCTTCGTCCGCTTCATCGTTGAGTACCAGCGTCAAGCGTTCGTAAGTCACTAAATCGAGCAAGCCCGATGCTAGCGACATGACCAGCTCGCGCAGGTTAAACGTACCGGCGATCGACTCCAGCATCTCATTCAGCAAGCCTTCGCGCTCAGCACTACGCTGGCTCTCTTGGAACAGGCGCGTGTTCTCTAACATACTGGCGGCTTGATGCGCGAAAATCTCCAACACTTCGATGGTGGTGCGCGTCGGGCGCAGGTTGTCATAAGGACGATCGAGCGACATCACGCCCAGCAAATCGCCCCCCTGCCCGACGATCGTCACCAGCAACATATCGCCATCGTGCCAGTACTTAGGCCCTTTGGCTTCGATGCTTCGATTATCTTCATAGGCTGCGCTGAGTGTGTTGATGATCGGCGTGTACCAGGTCTCTAGTTCTTGGATCGGGAAGAAGTAGGTCTCACTCTGGCGGTATTGATCTTTGAGAATATCGTCCAGTTGTGCGCGGGTGAGCGTGCGATCCTGCGTCTCGGCGAAGGCATCGAGTGGCATACCAGCGTGCGCGATGCGCCGTAACACCCCCGCCTCTTCATCGACGAGCGTCATCAAGACCGTATCATAGCCGATACTCTGTTGCACGCTGTAGGCAATCGCCTCAAATATCACGCTGGTATCGGTGCTAGTCTGGAGCATCTGCCCCAGTTCAAAGATGCGATTCAGCTGATCGACCCGTTGTCGCAGGCGTGCGCCACGCTCTTGCTGTTCACGATAGCGCAAGTCGCTCTGATACGCGAGCGAGGCTTTGGTTGCCAGCGTCATCAAGAAGCCCGATGCGCGCTCATCGAAACCATACGGTTGTTGATTGTACATGTGGATCACACCGACAATTTGATCCTGATACTGTATCGCCACTGCCGCTGCTGACCGCGCCACCGCCGGCACAGCAGAAATATCGCTCTCGGTATAATCGTCGATCACGATCGGATCAGCGCCGCGTTCGATCGCGCGCATTTCAATCGGTGTGATCCCCGCCGGAGCATCAATCTCGCCCACCCGTCGATCCATCTCCGGCACGTCAATCACGCGCCATTCCGACATCGGTTGCAAGATCAGAATCGTGGTGTCGTCAGCATTGATGGCTTTCTTCGCTTCTTCACGGATGACCACCAGCACTTGATCGAGATCATAGGTCAGGGCCTGCTCGTTCGAGATGCGCGAGATCGCGTCTAGCTCTTTCATACGACGGCGCAGGTTCTCGCCTGTCGCCTCGAATAGCAATTGTCGCTCGACCGATGAGGCAATCTGCGCGGCAACCGTACTCAATGCGGCGACATCATCGCGTGTGAAGTCGCCGGTTTTCTTGTTGGATGCGCCCAACTCGCCCAGAATCCGATCGCCAACGGTCAGCGGTACGAGGATACTGCGCTGTAAGCCGAACTGCTCCGCCAGATCACGATAGCCTTCGAGGATATTCGGCTCGTTGGGGACATCGTTCGACATGAAATATTGACCGGAGATTGCCGGCGCGAGATTGTATCCCGGTTGGTTCAAATCTTGCGAGATCGGTTCTGCCAGTTCCACCCCATACGTCCAGCGGGGATGAGTCACCAGCGAATGAGTCATCTCGTCAACCACGGTGACGTAGACAATCTCGCAATTCATCAGGTCAGCGATTTCTTTCAGCACCACTTCATACGAGTCGTCTTCGCTGAAGGCTCCGCTCGCTAATTCTGCCACGCGCCGCAAGCTCTCGGCCTGATTCGCGCGGACTTGTACTTCTTGATAGAGGCGCGCATTTTCGACAATTGCCGCCGCCTGTGTCGCAAAAATCTGGAGCAAGCGACCGTCCTGATCGTCATACTCCTGCCCATCGCGCTTATTCGAGACCTGCACCACGCCGATACGCCGCCCACCGGCAGACATCACGGCGAACATCGTATTCTGCACGCCGGCTTGCTCAGCAAGGCTATCGAGATTCGCTTCAAAGACGAGGGTATCGGTCTGGGCGCGATTGATAATCAGGTAGAGCTCATCCTGGAAGAGTTGCTCCATGATCGACCCTGAGGGCATCTCGATGTGATAATCATGAATGAAATCGCTATCAATGCCGTAGAAGGGCAATTGGCTGACGAGGGCTTGTCTGTCCTGATCGTAGAGCAAGACACCACACATCGCGCTATCCATCAAGCGCCCGATACGCTCCGAAATTTCCAGATAAAATTCGCCTTCGTGGCTCAGCGCACCGATGGCGTGCGTCATCTCTTGTAAGCCGACCAGTTCGGTATCAATGCGGCGTTCGCGCTGATACAGGCGCACGTTCTCGACAACCAGCGTCGCCTGCGACGATAGCACGCGCAAATTCTGAATATCGTTGGGCAAGAAGCCCCCTTCTGAGCGTTTGTTGCTGATGGCCATCACGCCGAAGCGTTCGCCAGCGACCTGCATCGGGAACAGCGCCGTGTTATTGATGCCGGCGACATCGAGCAAGCTCTTGAGATTGAAGGAATCCACCCCTTCGATCGCATCCGACGATGCCAGACTGATCGCCTCGGCGAGGGGTTCGTCCTTCACATCGTTCGAGACCCAGTAGGGTTGGTTCTCCCAGATATCGCGCTGGGCGGTGTTCGGTGGCAGGGGTAACACGATGCGATTGGCGACATGATCGGGCAGACCGTAGAACGGCAACTGTGGCACGAGTGCTTCGCGTGCATCGTCATACAGAAATACGCCACACATATCAGCGTTCATCAAGTTCGCCATGCGCTCGTTGAGCAGGGCATAAATCGGCGCGGCTTCCCCGCGTTCGCCTTTCGGTTGCTCGGCAATCTGTTGCAAGCTAGCAATATCGCGGATGCGATCTTCCTGACGGGCGTACATCGTCGCGTTGCGGATGGATGTGCCGATCGGCTTGCTGACCGCCTGAAGCAGAGCGATGTCGCGGTTGTCATAGGTATCGGCTTGCTCATGGAAGAGCGTAATCGTGCCGACGAGTTCTTCGCCAAACAAAATCGGCACTGATACGCCACTGCGATAGGGGTTATCCTGCATCAAGTCGCGCGTGCTGACGGTATCGCGCACGCCGGTGACGACGATCGGCTTGCGATATTCTGCCACCCAACCGGCTAAGCCTTTGCCGGGCTTGTAGCCACCGCCCGCTGCCGCGACTGTCAGCAGATAGCGCGTATCGCCGATCCAGCCGCGCTGTTCAAGGAATTGCTTCTCTTCATCCCACACGCAGATTTCGCCCGCGTCGAGTGGCATCGTCTTATTGAGAATATCGAGGAGCATCTGCAAGGCCGGCTCGACCCCGATGCTGGCATCGACTGTCTCGCCAATATCGTTGATGATACGCATTACCCGCGAGACATTCATCACACCGGCTGTTGCTGGCGCGCCGTCGGCATCCGGTGTGCCGGTATCGGTCTGCTGTGCTTGGTGGAGTTTTTCGCGCATGACGACCACTGTCTGCATCCCGCTCGCCGTCGGTACGCTGTGCGATGTCGCGTCTACCCACTGTTGCCCCAGCTGGAAGGACGACTCGGATTCACCACTGAGCAAGCCGAGCAGGTTATCAGCCGGTTGTGTCAGGCGGATGACATCTTCTAAATCCGGCTCATTGCCGTTGAGTGCCATCCACTGTCGCGCACGGGAGTTCACATGGAGCAAATCCCCGTGGGCGCTCGTCACCAGTACGGCGGTCGGGCTATCATCCGAATCAGATGCGACATTGCCGAATAAGGCATCATAGCCTGCTTCGTGCTGGATCTGCTCGCGCTGACGAATCCAGAGCGCGATGCCGATGAGGGTCACGATACCGATGAATGTAACAATGATTACAAAACTACCCATTGCGTGTTTAACCTATGACTTTTACTTGACGATGCGTTGTGCCAGTAATTGTTATATCGGGCGAAGCACAGATGCGCCCCTCATGATGCGTCACCACGCAGTCAGCAAACCGCCATCGGCATCATCGCTGGCTTCTTCGCCACTGCGCCGCCGCCGGCGATCATCTGCCGCGAGTTCGGTAATCTCACGAATATCGGAGAATTGATGCGTGCGCGTCGATACTGACCCGACCGAGAGCGTCATCAAATCACGCTGTTCGTTATCGATCAGCATATAACCACGCTCGCGATCGATGAAGCTGTAGTGCTGTTGAATCTCTTTTTCAAAGCGTTCAGTCAGCTTGTCGATCATCGGTTGGTTATCATCGCTATGCGTGATAACAATGAAGTTATCGCGCCCCGGATGCCCGATGAAGTCATCAGACGTGCCGGTCTCGTCGATCACATCGCCGATCATCAACGACGTTGCCCGGATCACTTCGTCGCCGGCTTGCCAGCCATATACTTCGGTGAAGGGTTCAAAGTTGGTGATCTTAATATCGACATACGCCCAGTCGCGGTCGCCGCGCATCAGCTCGCGCAGGGTCTCTTCGATCAGCGAGCCTGTCGGGCGGCTACTGATGGGGTCGATCATCTGTTGTTTCTTCGCCGCGTCGATCGAGTTCTGGATGCGGAGCTTGAGTTCTTCAATATCGAAGGGTTTGGTGATGTAATCATCCGCCCCCAGTTCTAGCCCGATGATTTTATCACTGCGCTCGTCTTTCTGCGTCAGGAAGATGATCGGGATGTGGCTGGTGCGCGTCGTGGTGCGGAGTTGCTTGCACACTTCGTAGCCGTCGATGTCCGGCAGATTAATATCGAGGACAATCAGGTTCGGCAGTTGTTTGCGCGTCGCTTCGAGGGCATCGTGCCCCTTGTTGGCGACTTCTACGGTGTAGCCCTGCCCACTGAAATAAATCTTCAACATATTGGAAATATCGAAATCGTCTTCGACGACGAGGATGGAACCCTTACTCATAAAAGACCCTCACTTTTTCTAGGGTTGGAAAAATAGTGTGATAGTTAGCTGACATGTACACTACTATGATACACTATCTGAGCCAATCGTGCATAATAGATATAGTTGCGTTAAAGTTTGCTAACGTCACGCCCATTGTAACGCACATCAGCACAGGGTGCGCCTTGACCCCAACAATTCCCTGACAGATGGTAACTACTCAGCCCTCACCCTAAATCCCTCTCCCGACCGCCACTATGTGGCTAGGAGAGGGACTTCAACCGTGCCTGTCTTGAGGGCAGAAGCTGGCGTAAATCAATTGACCTGAGTAGTTACGACAGATGTCGCTTGACATTACGGCATAGCAGATTAATATTAAAGGTGAACATAGGTCACAAAAGGTCAAAAACTGATTATCCCCGTGCGCGATACGCCCCACCCCCCGCATGACTAGATCGGCATAGCAGTGCTGTGATACAAGTTCACAATCGTAATTATAAATGAAGACAGATATGATGAAGAACGATAGCATTTTTAACGGAGACAAGCGTATGTACCAAATCGGTGCCGACTCGTTGAATGAGCGCATCTGTAACTGGATCAGAGATAACTTCCCACAACACAACACACGCGATAGCGAATTCATCATCGCCAACACAGCTATCGCCAATATCACCGCGCTGAGCTACGTTGCCGATCAATTCGATGTTGGCGAAGGCTTCGCTTTTATCGGGCGCGAGCCGATCGACTGCCCGCTAATCTCGCCCATCAGCACCTATTTCGATAGTCGTCCTGCCCTACGTAGTGGCGTATCACAATTCAATTTTGCCAGCGATGACGCACACTTCAGCGTGATGGTCGTCAGCGCGTGGGTCTATGATGCCGATATGGATACAGCACTCATCAGCATTGCCAGCGTGCCGACGCAATATATTGAGCAATGGATGGCGTTCGAGAAAGAAGTCAAGCGCATTTATCACAGCGCGATTCCCTATCGCGGTCAGGTTTATATCGTCGGCGGGGTCGATGTCGCCTTCGATTCGACGGTGAACCTCAACGAGATTTACCTACCACAGGGCTTAAAAGAGGACATCATCAAAGATATTGATGCTTTCTTCGATAAAGGGGTCGGTATTTACCAGCGCCTAAACCTGAAGCCCTTCCGCAAGTTGTTATTCGCTGGCGTGCCGGGGACAGGCAAGACCATGCTCTGCTCGGCAATTGCAGGCTGGGCACAGGAGCGCGATTATTTCGTGGTGTACGTCAGTGGTGCGAATCAATACGGCGCGAAATTCTGGAAAATCCACGAGGCGCTAGAGATGGCGGCAAGCAGTGACGCGCCGACAATCGTGCTGGTGGAAGAACTGGACGCGTATTTAGACGAGGAGAGCAAAGCACAATTGCTCAACGTCCTCGACGGGAGCGAGTCGCCCAATAACAAACACGGCACGATTTTGATCGCGACGACCAACCACCCCGAGAAGATCGACGACCGCGTCATGAAGCGTCCCGGTCGCCTTGATCGCATCTTCATCATCCCTGAGCTACAAGACGAAGAGACCGCCGCTAAGATGTTGCGTGAGTACCTTGGGGATACATGGCGCGATGAGCATGTCGAGATTGTCCCGCGCTTGCTGAACCGCCCCGGCGCATTCGTGCGCGAGGTCGCGCTCTACGCGCTGACGATGGCGGCGTATAACGGCACCGACGAACTGACGCTGGAGACCCTGCAAGCCTCGCTGGATACGCTGGTCAACCAGATCGAGAGCAAGGACGACTTCCTGACAGCACACAAGCAAAAGCCTATGGGCTTGGCGGCAGAACGACGCATCAAGCGCAACGGCATGACCGGTCTCTGACCGGCTAACAACGTGATTAAGGGAGGGCGTGTATAGCAGAGGCTATGCGCCCCCGCCCCGCGCTACAGGCGGCGGATCGTACGATCGATGCGGAGTTCGAGTTCTTCGAGGTCAATCGGCTTGGTCAAGTAATCATCCGCGCCCAGCCGCAACGCCGCCAACCGGTCGAGCCGTTGCAGGCGATTGGTGACGAAGATGATCGGCAGGTAGGACGTGCGAATATCTTCGAGCAAAGCGCGTGCCAGTTCCCACCCATTCATATGCCCACCGAGATCAATCTCAGAGACAATGACCGTCGGTTTCACTTCTTTGACCACACACAGCGCATCTTCAGCACTGGCGGCGCTCATCACATCAAAATCTTGATGCGAGAAGTAGTCTTCGAGATCATGGCGTAAGTCGTCATCTGGTTCAATGATGAGTAAGATGCCGCGGCTGATCATCATGCGTGTGTGCTTGCCCCATGCTTAGCGTGCGTTAGGGTCTCATTGTAGCATAGCCACGGCACACATGAAGCAATCAATACGCGCTAGATGACGCAATCCAATCGTTTTTTAATTTCAGTTCTTTAGTAGCTTGTGAGACTGTTGGCGACTCCAGCCCTCACCCTAAATCCCTCTCCCAACCGCCACAATGTAGCTAAGAGAGGGACGGCACACGCGCTTATCTCCCCGTTTCTCATGGCTTGCTATGGGGCGTATGTCACTCGCGCGTATTATCGTTGTGTCCCAACAGCATTTGATAGATCAGATACGCGCCGATCAAAAACAGCGAAATCCCGACCCAGTTAATACGCAAATACGCCACAAGAAACAGGCGCACGCCCAAACCACCGAAGAACAGCACAATACCCAGCAACCACGTCGTGATCGCCACATGCCACCCGCGCTGGGATTGATAGACCCCCGACCCCAACAATACCAGACCAGCAACCATCATCGCTACCGAATCCGATAACCCGACTACTAAAAATGCCGCCAGCACCAACAGCAAGAGCCCGGCGGTGACGGCTTCCGCGCGTGCTTCATCAAAATCGACCATGATCTATCCCTATCTGTATCATCAGTATCAACGTTCGTATCAATACGCCGGTGACCAGCGTTTACGGTTGGCAGAGGCGCGTTCGCGCACTGCGTCGATGGTCGCCTGCGTCACCGGATGCTCGAAGGCGCGGAAGCCCGCCAGACGAAAGCCGTGCTTCTGGCAGATGGCGCGCATCGTCTTCACCTGTTCCGCGCTGATCTCACGCCCGATGGTGTACGTCTCATAGCGTTTGTCCATCGCCAGCGCGATTGTCTCTGCCATGCAGGCGAAGCTCTTCTGTGGCGGGAAGCCGAAGTTGAAGTTGAAATTAGCGTTCTCGCCCGGCACGGAGACCATCCCGCCTTCGATCACCAGCACATCGTCGCGCTCAGCCGCCACCCGCGGCGATACATCACGCGGACGCGCTACATCCAGCACGACTGCGCCCGGTTGAAGATGTTGCGGCGCGATGATCGCATCAATCGCGCTGGAGACCGTCAAGACCATATTCGCCGCGTAAATCGCCTGCATATCGGTGGTCGCGGTCAATTCTGCACCGCGCCCTTCGCACATCTCGCGCACTTGCTGCGTCGCATTGTCACGTCGCCCGACCAGAATCAGCGACTGGCATAATTCGGCTAGCAATTGCGAGCAGGCTTTGCCAATCGCGCCCGTCGCGCCGACCACCGCAATCGTCGCCTGCTGGATATTGATGTCCATCGCTCGCGCGGCTTCGATCAGCGCATCGATGGCAATCGCCACCGTGTAGCTATCGCCGGTCGTCACTGGGAAATCGAGGTGGTCGGCAATCGTCACGCCGGCATCGCCCACCACTGACGTAAACGCGCCTAAGCCAACGATCTTCGCGCCTTGCTTGTGGGCCAGCTTCGCCGTTGCCACCAGCTTATCGTAGACTTTTTCAGTCGGCAGAGACATCATCATCGGCGGGGTATAGGGCGCGGCGACGAACCACCCGCGCACTTCTTCGCCTGTATGCTGGGATTGTAAGCCCGTGATCTCGCTGATGTACTGTGGTGGGAAGTACTGGCACGCCCAGTTAATCACCGGTTCTGGCAAGATGGTGCCTAATAGCGGGAACTTGCGCTTCACGTCTTTTTTGATTTGAATGGGATGAATGATAAACCCGAAGGTATCCATAGGGTGTGTTCTCTCTATCTGTGTGCGCCATCATTGTACCGGAAAAACCCCGCGTGTAACCTTACAGATTGTCGCACGGCGGTTCAGTACAGATCAACACACCCGATGATGTTGTTGGCGAACCCAGCCCTCACCTTAAATCCCTCTCTCGACCGCCACAATGTGGCTAGGAGAGGGACGACACACGCGCTTGTCTCACCTTCTCCTAGCGCTAGCGTTCGGGAGAAGGGGCTGGGGGATGAGGGTCGAAAGCGGTTCAATAGGTTCGCCAACAGTTTCCCCGATGCGTTTACCATTCTTCCAGCGCCGCCTGTTCGAGTTCTTCATTAGGGCGCGGGTGAAAACGCTTATGCACTTCGCCACCGCGCACAAAGTGATGATCGCTCTCCTCGTAGGTGACACTGCGCGCCACGACTCGGCGCTGGGGCGATGCGATCAACACCGTGTCTGATTCGACCATGCGCCCGGGGAAGACCACCATGCCGGCACCGACGCGGCAATTATGCCCGACGGCCCCGCCCAGCACAATCTGCCCGACGCTCTCCAAATCGCCTTGACGATTGGCGGCTTTGATCGGCTTCTGCGCGACGAGGTTGAAATCGGTGAAGGTACTGCCCGCGCCGACGAAGCTATTGCGCCCGATGACGCACATCTGCAAGCAGGTATTCTGCGCGATAATCACATTCTCCATGACCTGCGTCAGGTAGAGCGCGGCGCGGAAGGGCAAGAAGCAATTATTGCCGACAACGCTCTGGAACAGCATACACCCCGCGTCAATCGTCACATCGTTGCCGATCGTAGAATTATCGATGATGACACCCGCGCCGATGCTGACGCGATCGCCGATTTTCGCCGGGCCGCGAATAATCGCCGAGGGGTCAATATCACAATCCTTGCCAATCTCTACTGCGCCGGATGCGCTGAGGATTTGCTTTTGCTCGAGCAAGGCACGCCACAGCAGTTTTAAGGATTTGAAGAAGCTGTTCTCAATCTCATGATCGAGTCGTCCAGCGCGGGCAAAAGTGCCGAAGATGATGCTCGCGAAGTAGACATGTACCCAGCTTTCGATGCTGACGACGGCACGCATCGGCGCGTAGTGCGTCAGGTTGCCCTGCTCCATCGTCATAAAATCCGGCACGCTGTAAAAACCGATCTGGCGGGCATCGCTGGGGGTGACGACCGGCTCAATATCGCGGGTATAGCCATTGGGGAAGTACCAGAGATCGACCAGATAAATCGAGTTGCCGTTGCTATCGACCGAGCGTTCGATGTCCTGTGCGAGTGGCAAGGTATACACGCCGAAGGCTTTGTCATCGGCGGGGAAGGCGGCGCGACAGGCCCGCCCGTTTGCCTGTGCGCGCTCCATGAAATACTCTAAGAATTCTTTATCGAACCACAGATTATCGCGATACACGACCGACTCGCCCTCGACTGTCACCAATTGGCTCGAATCAAAGAATACCCCGCGCAATTCTAGGTTTTGTCCTAAATAATTGACAAATAATTCTTCTTGATGCAGTTTCAGCGGTTGGGTGCCAATCGTCAACAAACTCGCAGGTTCATTGAACGGCGGCACATGATTTTTATCTTCAATGATATAGCGATACATAAATTCAGCCCTAACGACTTCTGTAGACGGAGCATGTCACAGGAAGTATACCGCATCGCGATCATTTGTGGTAATGAATGCGGGGCTAAATCTGCCGACAATCATGCGGCAAGCGCGATACGCCCTAATCACCCATTGTGCAAGAAGTCATTCACCGTGTTGAAGAAGCGATGCGGTTCGTCCAACATTGGGAAGTGGCCGGAGTTGTGGAACCATGCCTCGCGTCCATGTGGGGCAAACTTGACGAGGTGTTTGCCCTGCATGGGATGCACGATAATATCCTTGCGCCCGTAAATCCCCAGCAGGGGCATTTGCATCAGCGGCAGTTGCTCGCGCATATCAGTATCGCGCAGGGTACCGATGCTCTGGAAGAAGGAATCTGCCGTGACCTTCGCCGCATCTTGGCTCACCATACGGTGGAGTGCCGCGCCATCGTTGGCGGCGAGATGGGTGATGCCATACACGAAAGAATCAAGCATGAAGGGCATCGCAAAGACCAGATCGGCAATGCCTTTATACCCGCTGAGCTTGAGGAAGAAGTTGAGCGACGTGCCCATCACAGGCGAGCCAATCACAATCACTTTGACGACCTTCTCAGGGTAACGTGCGGCAACGCCGAGCGAGACCGTCCCGCCCATCGAATGACCGACAAGCGGCGCTTTGACGATACCGAGCCGATCCATGAATTGATAGACGACATCGACGTAATTGCTCACCGAGAAATCCGACGACCGATCGAGCGAGTCGCCGAAGCCGAAGAAATCTAAGGCATACGTCCGAAAGTACTTGCCCAGTTCCTCAATTGTCTTACGCCACAGGGCCCACGAACCGAGCCACCCATGAAGCAGGATCACCGGGCGACCCCGCCCATAGGTTTCGTAGTGGACGATGCCTTGTTCTGTCACTAATGTTGGCACAGCGGTCTCTTGTCCTTCCGTACAGTACCGTACAGCGTATGGATTTTAACCTTCCATATTTTCAAGGATGGTATACAGCAATTCCAGTAGGACATTGCGAACGCTGTCTTTTTCTTTGGCAATACACGGGAGCAATTTCACTTCCGGCTCAATGCGGAGCGCGATGCGTAAATCATCGGGATCCCATGCGTCGGGGTGATCTTGCTTGTTGGCGGCGACGACATACGGTGTCGGCGCATAGGCGCGGAAGGTCTCAAGGATGGCTTTGGCTTCGCGGAAGGTTTCAGGCTTGGCACTATCGACCATCACGATGAAGCCCAGCATCCCCTCTGCCAAAATTTCCCACATGAAATCAAAGCGACGCTGACCGGGCGTACCGAACAAATACAGCACGAGGTCTTCATCGACGGTAATACGACCGAAATCCATCGCGACGGTGGTTGCGTCTTTCTCTTGCGCTTCCGCCGTATCTTTCGAGATTTCGGTATCCGTCGACACCACGTCAATTTCGGAAATGGATTTGATGAATTCTGTCTTGCCGGAACTAAACGGACCGGTAACAACCATTTTTACTGTTTGCATAATGCCCCGCTCTTCTCGTCATGTATAAGTGAACAGACATGCCCTACACCGCTTGTCAACAGTGGGCGTAACCTTGATGGCGTTGATCTGATGAATAATCGGCCATAGGATGCGTCATCATCGCTGATGCGCGTCAGAAGCTAGATTGATTTTAGTTTGTCAATCAGCTTATTGATAACCTTTTTGTCCGGTTGTGATCGTTTCCTCCCGCGACGCGTACTCCGTGTCGAGCGCGATGGGGTCGGGTTTTCGACAGCGGACTTCGCCACAATTTCAACCAAACCGGCTTGATGTAAGCGATACACCACACGCTTGATTTCCAGTTCTGACATATTCAGAACTTTCATGATCTGGCGGATGGTATTCTTCGGGTTGACGTAAGAAACGACTTTCCATTCGTCAACGTTGAGGTGAATCCCCTTGAATTTCTCTTTGGGATTGGGTGGGAAGCGCAACGAGACATCCAAATCCGTGATGACTTTGTTAATCTCTTCATCCCGCTTGACCAAGCGTGTGCCTTCGACAATCACCGGCTTCAATTCGATCGGCACGAGAATATTGTCTTTACTCGGCAACTCATTATCAGCCAGCCTAAAAGGCCCTTCTGTCCACGTCATGAGGTTGTAGACCACATCGAGAATGTGTTGCTTGATGCAAGTCACGATGTCCGCCTGTGTGACGTACTTCGCCCCGATCAAGCGCATAGCCAAAGCCTTATCCGATGTGTTCTTGGCTTTTTCACGCAGGATACGCGCCTGATCATCGGTCAGCTTACCGGCACGATTCAACACCGATACGAGACCACTATCTTGATCAGCGAGCGATGCATAGATAAGTTTGCCCTTGTTGAAGCCGATTTTGGCGCGTTCAGCACCGGCTGCCATCTTTTCATTTTCTTTCATGGCATCTTTTTCGCCCGTCGGGACGCCCTCGTAAATCGTCAGCATACCGGTACGGCGACTCAAATCAACCAGATTCAACAACTGGGTCGTACTAAAATCACGGATATTACCCTGAAGTGGCATTGATGCCCCCTACAATTTATACAATACGCTAGTGACTCGGGGTGTAGGAACAGATTCTCGACACCATCCGATTATAGCCCCCGATAGAATGCACGTCAACATAGCCACGTTGTGCGAAAGACTGGTGATGAGGACTAAGCTAGCACTATTGTAAAACATCTTGATGATTACGACAATTGATTTTAGCAATTCAGTCGGCGGATACGCATCCAGCCTTTATTCTTAACCGATTATTCGCGCTGGAGAAACTGACGCATGACCTGCGCGTCGATCGCGTCTTCGGCAAATTGTGCGCCGCCGAGATACTGGCGCTGATGGGCAACCAACCAATCGCGGTCGATCTCGGCGCGTAAATCGGGCAGGTGACAACTGGCACAACTGCGTAAATGATCGTCGCTCAAGCGTGCCGAGTAGAAGAGCGTCGCGCCGACTTGCTCCACAGGCGCGACCGTCTGCGTGTGCGATGGGAGCGCGTCTTCGATGTCATAGAAGAAGGTGTCATACGTCGAGATTGTGCCGCTGATCGCATTCTGCACGTAAAACTGCACAAAGCTCCGATGAAAGGCGATACCACGCGGGTTGATGCCTGTACGCGCTTGTTCTTCGACGGTATCCGTCTCCAGATTCAAGACGCTGACGACATCACTGCTGGCATAGGTCAAATAGAGGCGCGATCGGTTAGACGGTTGCGCGACCGCATACGGCAAGGCGTAGTCGCCATCGATGCCGCGCAGATCAATCGTGCGTTGCCACTGCATCACGCCGAGATCAATCACCTGCACGACAGGTGTCATGCGATCATCGGACGGGCGGCGGATGGTCTGCGGCAGATATGCTAGTTCAGTAATCGGATCAATGACAATCGCATTGCTGAGCGTCGCGGAGGGGTGCGCCTGTATTGTACGCACGACCTGCCCCGTCGGCAGGTAAATCATGCTCAGTTCGCCCGTCCAATAATGCGTGACGAACAAGAAATCGCCCCACAGTGCCAGCGCGGACGGGTGATCGGGCGTGTGAATCTGTTGTAAGAGCGCCCCCGTCTCAATGTCGATCGCGATCACGGCATCATCAGCGGGCAGGGTAATATAGGCGCGTTGGTTGGTCGCCACCACATGATACGGTTGACCGGGCAGGCGATAGACGCGCAACAACTCATTCGTGAACAAGTCAATGATGCCGACCCGCGCCGCCCGTTGGCTGACCGCCAGCGCACGCTGACTATTGGGCGTGATGGCGATGCCTTCCGGCGCATGACCGATGAAGACTTCGGCTTCTAGCTGACCATCGAAGGGATTGACGATGCTCACACGGTCGGCTAGCGGATTGCTGACCACGAGGCGACCGCCATCGGTGCGGGCGAGCGTCCCGCTAGAGACGGGCACCACGCTGAAGCCATTCGGCAAGTCATATAATTGCGCTGATGTCGATAGCGGGATAGCGATCCATGCGAGAAGCAGAATAGATAAGACGATGGTGCGATGGGTACGATTATGCATAGGGTCATGTGCCGTGATAGATGTATAATCAGCATACTAGTGTACACGAGCAAGGCATGATGGCAATTCACAGTTTGCAAAGCCTCTACAATCTCATCGCCACCAAAACCGGCATTCACCCGCATACATCCCAGCAGATGTTACCACAGGGCGTGTCTCCGGCGACGCTGGCACAACTCCAGCACCAACCGGTGACGAGTCCCGTCTGGCAATCGATCATCCAGCAATTGACAATCGGTGAGACGTATTTCATGCGTAATAGCGGACAATTCCAGCTCTTACGCACAGTGATTTTACCGGATATGATCGCTCGGCGGCGGGCGACGCGCACGCTGACACTGGCGAGTATCGGGTGTTCAACCGGCGAAGAAGCCTACTCGCTGGCGATCACCCTCTACGAACGCCTGCCCGATCACGCGCAGTGGCAGATCAACATCATCGGCGTGGACATCAACCAGACGGCGCTCGACCATGCCCGCCGCGCCATCTATCGCCCGTGGTCATTTCGTAACGTGGCGGCAGACTTCCGCGAGCAATATTTCATCACGACCGCGGGCGGCGATTACCAGCTGGATCACAGCATCGCCCGCATGGTGAGCTTCCAGCGTGGCAACATCCTCACCGGTCTCGCCCTGCCAGCGATCGACATTCTGTTTTGTCGCAATCTGCTGATGTACTTCAGCGATGAGCAGACGGCCAGCGCCGAAGCACAGCTCTACCGCCTGCTGAAAGACGACGGGTGGTTGCTCATGGGGCAAGCTGAACGCCTGCATCATGCCAGCGCCGACCGATACGACACCGACATTTACCCGACCCTGCCGATCTATCGTAAACGGCAACCAGCACCCGCGCCCCCCACGCCAGATGACCCCGCCCCGCCCAGCGCGTATCAAGCGGCCGTCGATGCCTTGCACGGCGGTAACCTAATCGGAGCTGAGACACATCTCACGGCGCAGTTACAGGAAGACAGCGATCACGTCGGCGCACAGGTTTTATTGGGGTATATTTATGCTAGCCGCCAGCAAGCCCGCCAAGCAGAAGCGTATCTCGCACGGGCGCTGGAACACGACCCGCTGTATGCCGACGCGCACTACATCCGCGCCTTGATCGCCAGTGAACAAAACGACGATGGGAGCGCGATTGTGCATCTCAACACGGCGCTATATGCCAACCGCGATCACCTGCTTGCCCTGCTCACACTCGGTGACATCCACGCCAACGTCCAACGTCCAGCGCAAGCACAACGCCTGTGGGAGCTGGCACAGCGGCTCGCCGAACGTATGGCAGACATGCCATACGTCGCGGATTTCAGCGAGATGACGATGGCACAATTGCGCGAGGAATTAGCGCGGCGACTCGCCTGAAGTCGCGCAGACGAGATGCGCGACCTGCACAGAGGCGATCAGGGTTGCATCCCCAGTTCGTCGAGGAGTGCGTCGAGATTATTGAGTAAATCATGGGGGACAGTTTCATTCTGGAGGAAGTAATCCGCGAGAGCAATCGGGCCGCCCTTCTCGATCTTCTCGATTTCGGCGACATCACGCTCAAAGGCTTCGTCGGTGGTCAGGGGGCGCACCGGACGATTGCCGAGACGGGCGTACCGCTTCTTGCGCGAGGCGATGATCGCCACCACGACCATATCCGCGCCCAGTTCTTGCCGCAGGTACTTATACTCACTGAAGCTATAGAGACCATCAATGATGATCGTGTTGTGCGTCTTGAGTCCCTCGCGCAGGTGCGGCAGTGCCCGTATCGCAATCGCCGCCATGCCATCTTGTGCGCGAAATTCCTCGCGGACGGTGCGTTCGTTGGTCGGATTGACGACCAGACCGCGCCGCTTGACTTCATCGACGATGATGCTCCCGAAGCGGAACTGAAAATACCCGCGCTCTTCCAGATGTTTTGCACACAGCGTCTTACCAGCACCCGGCATACCGACCAGCGCCAGCGTACGGGGGAGATGTTGTTCGGTCATGGCTCCTCAGCAATGGATTGTCTTGGACATAATCCAGCAGATTATAAGGCGCGGGGAACAGTTGCGTAAATAGTGGGATGGGGTATTATCGGGGGCATGGATGAGACATACGACCCCCAACAATCGCACGATGAGGATAACACGCCGTTCGTCGGGCGCGAAGCCATTTACGCCCGCTTGCATCAGCTAATCCTCGACCCACCCGACCGCCACGCGATCACCTTCGTGGGGCATGATGGCGTGGGCAAGAGCGCGCTCTTACGCCAGTTTCGCCACGTCTTCGGCGATCAACTGCTGGGCGTGTATTTTCCGTCGAAGACTCTGCAAGCGACCGATGAAGCGCAGTGGCTCCAGCACATCGTCACGCAGACCAATCACCTGTTGACCGACCACAATTTCAGCCTCAGTCGCCTGCCCGACGAGCACGACCCGACGCAATCCACCTACCGCGACTGGATACAGGATGTCTATCTACCGCAGATTTTCCAGATCATTCGCGCTCAGCGTCGTCTCGTGTGGTTGTTCGATGATGCGGAGGCGCTGTTCAATCTGCCCGATGACCATGTGATTTATCTGCATCGCCTCTTACACGCCTTCGATCAGCTGGCGATTGTTCTGGCGCTCGATACCGAGTACGACCGCCAGCTTGAGCGCCTCGCGCCACTGGTGACTCCCACGCGCATCGACCGCATCCACCGCCTCGACCAGACGCAGAGCGCGACGCTGATTCGCCAACTCGCGCCGACCGTCAACGATGATGCCATCGCGCGTGTCTATCGCCTGACGGGTGGGCATCCGCGCCTCTTACAGCGCTTCGGACAGCAGTTGAACACGATCTGGGCAGAAGATGTCGCCAACCCCGTCCAGCAGGCGACTCCGCAGGTGTATCAGGCGAGTCAAGATGAATTTAAGACTTTGTGGCAACAACTCTCACGTGACGAACGCATGGTGTTGACGGCGATCGCCAGCTTGATCTACACCGACGCGACGCGCCCCGTCACGCCCCGACGGATTGCGACATGGCTAATCGAGACTGAATACCCAATCGACCTTGTTGCCATTAATGCCGCTTTACGCGGGCTAGATTATCGCGATATTGTGCGTAATCAACCGTCTGCGGAGGTCACGCTGTTGACGGGCTTGATGCAGACGTGGTTGCTCGATCATGCGCGTTTAGAAGCCGAAACCGCGCCGACGAGCGCGGTCAATCGGTGGGTGGTGGCGCTAGTGCTGGCAGGGATTATGCTCGCGGTTCTGCTCATCTGGCAGTTGCCAAGCCCGACACGCACCGCGCCCGATGCCCAGCCAACGGTGACATTGAGCCAACCGTAACGCTGAGCGCGGACGCATCAGGGTAGGACGTTCAAATTGACGACGCACCGTTGCTCGATGCGCGTGAAGGGACGGTTCGCGGGGCATCGTGTCAGCACATCGACCTGCCCGAGACGCACTTCAAAGTAAGCGTCTTCGCTTTCGCTCGTCCAGAAGGGACGCAGAGACGTTGACCAGAAGGGACGGGTGAAGCGACTGCACAGATTCTCGGTCAGCGGTAAGTCTGATGGTGGACTGCGGAACTGATTGCCATCGAGAATTTGCAGGCAACGGGTGGCATTTAAGTTACGTGCTTCGTCCTCGAAGGGCGAATTGTCGATGTTATAGGTCGAGCGCGTGCGCCGCATCACCCCTTCGTCATCCGGCTCGAACAGCACGAAGAACAAATCACTAATGTCGATCGTCTGCGTATCACGATTGCCGATGATGACCATGCGCCCATCGTAGCGCAACATGACCTGTGCCGTATCGCTTTCATCGTCCGGCAGGCTGATCGCCG
>DAOTTV010000075.1:0-6760 GCA_034437755.1 Anaerolineae bacterium
TCAATTGATTGACGCCAGCTTCTGCCCTCAAGACAAGCACGGTTGAAGTCCCTCTCCTAGCCACATAGTGGCGGTCGGGAGAGGGATTTAGGGTGAGGGCTGAGTAGTTACGAGGAATGTCTGATTTTTAGCCTAAAGATAATCAAGATGTGTTATACTCTTTTTGATATTAGTATATTGAATCCCTACTATCGACATATAATCGAACATTTATATTTTGTGGCTCTTTGGGATTTCGTGTGGTTTCTGTCGCAGGGGCTTTGCCCCCGCACCCCCATAAGGAACTGTCTTGACCTTGTTCATTTTGAACGCGCAGCGTTCAAAAAAACAAAAGTTTTTGGTGTTCCCCTTTTGAAAAAAGGGAACAAAGGGAGCTTGACCACGCAAGATACGAAAGACCCTATTTTGTTAATCAGCCAAGAAAATTGACTATGATCTTCATAGTGTATTCTGGAGACTGGGATTTTGTCTGATTTATCTATTCAAATGGTTCTGAATCGTTATCTACCAGTGATTGGAGGAGCCGAACATCAGGCGCAACATCTCTGTATCAGTCTACAAAAAAAAGGCCAGACCGTACGTCTGGTTACCCGTCTGCTAGAGCCAGACTGGCCTCGTCAAACTCGGATCAATGAGGTACCGGTAACCCGATTAGCACCGGTGGGGTTGTCGAAACGTGCAAACATTTTGATTATTATATCCATGATACGCTATCTGGTGAGTCACCGTCAGGTATTTGATATAATCCACGTTCATACACTCGGGCCAGTGGCAATTGCCGCAATCATCGCCGCCAAACTGACTGGAAAACCAGTTATTTTGAAAGCGCCCACTCATGGTGATATTACCCGGCAAAATTATTCGGGTGAGGCACTGACGCTTTATACTCGCTTACTCCGCCGATTTCTTTTGCCTGACTTCGCTTACTCCGCCCTTTTGAGGCAGGCAGATGCAATTATTGCTATTAGCCACGAGATCTTGGAAGAGGGTAAGCAAGCAGGTTTACAGAAGACCATGATACAAATTCCAAATGGAGTAGACACACGCATGTTTCACCCGGTGACAATATCGGGAAAACATAAATTGCGGCATCAATTAAATCTGGAAGCGGATAAATTTTATTTTTTTTATGCCGGTCGGTTAGTTTGGCGCAAGCGCTTGGATATAGTTTTAAAGGCGTTACCGGATGTGTTGCGCCATCATCCAGACTGTCATTTGTTGATTGCCGGCTCTGGCACGATGCAATCAGATAGTACAGAACAGGAATTACGGGAGATGATAACGCATCTACAGCTCAACGATGCGGTATCTTTTCTGGGAATGGTCGAAAATGTGCCGGAGTATTTACAAGCGGCTGATGCATTTGTTTTCCCTTCAGTACGAGAAGGGCTACCAAATGTTATTCTAGAGGCGATGGCCAGCGGAATGCCCATTGTTGCCAGTCGTATTAGTGGTGTTACAGACTGTTTGCATGATAAATCTGCCTGGCTTTTCTCTCCGGCAGACTGGCAACAATGCCGCGATGCAATGTTGGAGATGTTAGCGAATGATCAGGCTCGCGCGACCCGCAGTGAGATTGCACTACATGATGCACGGCATTCATTTTCGCTGGACACCGTTGCTGAACGATATATCAGTCTCTATCAGCGGCTTATTGACGGACGCAACTAACAGTATCTGTTTGATTTGTCAGCACAGGCGATCGATAGACAGAAGAAAGCAGGTGTAGCGTGGAACGCTTAACCGTTTCCATCATTGTGCATCAGGATTTTAGTTATATCCATGAGTTACTAACAACGCTTGGTCATAATCAAAGCGAGTCGCTTAATATCTACGTGACGATTAATGCGGGGGATAAGCAGTCCATTGCCCATTTGCAGGCATCTTTTCCGCAGGTGACCTATCTCGTAAATGAGACGCCGATAGGGTTCGCAGAGAATCACAATCGTGTGATGACCCGAGCAACCACGCCATTTGTGGCTTTGTTAAATGATGATATATCGCTTTCTAATCATGTCATACCAACAATCCTAGATTATCTCGACGCACATACGCACGTTGGGCTGGTAACGCCGCGTATTGTCAACCCAGATGGCACGCCTCAATTGACTGCCTTTAGCGACCCGACCCTGTTGCGTATGATATATAAAATCAGCGGTCTGGGACATTTTACCCGTCAGGGAAGTTATCTGCGTCGAATGATGATTCGCACAGGTCTGGCAAAAAAAACAGGCGTGGCTTCTTTATCCGAATATGATGAAACAGTAGAGATTCCTGTAGCAGTTGGTGTAGCCATGTTTGTTCGGCGGACTGCTTATGAGCAGGCTGGACTGATGGATGAAGTTACCCGCGTATATGGTGAGGAGATAGGATGGCACTGGCGCTTGCGGCAGGCAGGTTGGCAAATTGTATTGCTGGCAACTGTAGCAGTTGTGCATTTCAATGTGGATAAGGATATCCGCGACTGGAAGCTGGCAGAGCATCGAAAGGGCATGTTAAATTACTTCTCACGGTATCGCGCTACCTGGAAAAAATACAGTCTGTGCACAGCGATTTTACTTTTTCATACTCTCCGAGGGGCTTTCAATACCATTTTCGACCGGAAACGTGCCGGAGGTGACTGGCAAACCGTTCGGATGGCATGGAGTTGGCTGATGTCGTCCGCCAACCAGCAGTCTGCACGCTGAATTATCATGATGAAATTTGTACAACTTGCTTCGCACCTCAAGCATGCGAACGCCCAAAAAGCATGAGCGCTCAGTAAGCGCCCGGCACCGCGAGCCATGTGCCGTCACTGCCGATGACCAGCACGTTACCCCGCCCCGGCAAGCCGATCATGCGTCCGCGCTCGAATTGTTGCACGGTCGCGCTCGTGCCTTGTTCGGGGATGGTGCCGTAGCCTAGCCCGTTACGCACCGCTGGATTGTTATCCCACACTTTGAGAAACCCCCGCACCGGCACGTACAAGCCCGGCCCACCGACTTCGTCGCTCGCTTCGGGGTCAAGGCCTTCGGTATACGTATCATTGAAGGTCTGGTAGCTGTTGTTGCTGGTATATAACACCACAATCTCACCGTTGAGCCATACCATCACACCATTCTGGAAGTTCTGCCATGCCGCTGGAATCTGCGCGACGCTATCGGGGAGCGGGCAACCGACGAGATTGGCGGCGCGCACGTTTTGATGCACAAGGCTGAAGCCGCCGCTGGCAATCGTCGCGCAGGAGGGCGGCGCGGGCGCTTGTGTCGCTGGCAGAGGCACACCGCTAATCGGCGGAATCGCGGTCGGGATGCCGGGGCCGGATAGCACGTTGTTGGTCGTGCCGGCACCGCTCGCATCGGGCGCAGGTGTGAAAATCGGGAAGTCCGTTGGCAGGAGCGTCGTTTGCGCCGCGACTTCCAGCAAGCCCAGCAAAGGACGCGACTCCGGCGCGAGCGTCGGCAGGGGCGGCGTGTTGGTCGGGGTCGGGCTGGATGTCACCGTGATGGTCGCGCTAGGCGTGACGGTCAGCGTCGGCGATGGCCCGACGGTTGGCGTGTGGGTGCGTGTCGCGGTCGCTGTACGGGTGAAGGTCGGCGTGAAGGTCGGCGGTTCGGTCGGGCGGACGAAACCCGGCAGGGGCGTGTTGGTCGCTGTCGGGAAGCGGGCGAGGGTCGGCAGGGGCGGTGTGGCTCGTGGCGCACACGCCACCAGACCGATCAGGAGACCGATCCCGATGATTAATCCGACGCGATAGCGATGATTGCGTGATGTGTGCATCTTACCTGCTCCTGAGTCAACGCGGTTTCTCGTGTCTCAATTGTACCGCAGAAGCGCGACCGACCAACACGGGCGATATACGAGCGCCGGAATCAAAAACAGGCCCATGCGCGAGGTGATCGGCATCGACCTGTTCGGGAATGCGTCAGGTGGCTGGCGTTTATGCGTTTTTGTGTTCTAACGAGATCAACACGTAGTAGACAACGCCCATCACCAGACCGAACACGGTGTGACCGATCAGGCTACCCTGTGCCGGCCCAACGTTGAAGATCATCTCGTTCATGCCCAGCACCGTCGGCATGATCAGCAGAGCGCCCAGCACCCACCAGACGATCCCATAGCCCACGCCAGCGCCGACCAGCGTCAGCAGATTGTTGGGGATGTAGCTGGTGATGAAACCGAATGTGCCGCCGATGAAGGCGCTGATCAATAAGTGACTAATAAAACCGATAATAATATTCTCCGCGCCGATCATGCTCGCGATCATCGGCATCATGTCTGCTAGTAACATTTGTACGCCGAAGATACCACCACCGACTAAGCCGGATACGACACCAATTTGGACGATCGTTGCGGCGGCGAAGTTATTTTCCTGTGCCATTGTTGTTGTTGCCATGCGTTCATCTCCTTTGTCTGTTTGGGTTTTCGATTGATATTTTTGCATCACACACGCTTGACCGGATGTGGGTCTCTCGTTATGATCATCGTTATAGTGACAAATGAATCTTTCATGGAACTTGCCCGAATCTTATGGAAGCATTACAAGACAGGTGTCTAATCTTTTGCTTAAGTCGCTGTACTAATCTGTCTATGCATTTAGCTTGCAATTGTGCGAGATTTACTAGATGGGTATTGTACCGATTGTTGCGATGGTTAAGTGCTTAATGCACAATAAAGGCACTGGTTCTTTCGTATCTTGCGTGGTCAAGCTCTTTTTGTCCCCTTTTTTAAAACGCTCTTATGTCGAACGTGTGCAATAGTCATTTAGGGCTTTGCCCTAAGACCCATGAGCTTTTGCAAACGCTCAACCAAAACTTTCGCAGCTTGCTTTTTTCAACGCAATTGCGTTCAAAATGAACACGGTCAAGGAACGACAGTTCCTCGTGGGGGTGTGGGGGGCAAAGCCCCTGCAACAAAAACCACGCGAAATCCCAAAGAGCCAAAGCACTAAATTGAGTAGCACCGTTATTCACCAAGAATTGAGGCTGTTATGCGACAAAACCAAGTGATATTAGAACCGAATTGGGGCTTAGACAGCGGTCAACCGCCCCAGCTAGAAATGCGCTTTATCAAACGGCGCGCCGGTCAACTGTACGTACTGGGGATCACCCACAGTGCGATTGCGCTGGGCGATACCTTCACCAAGATTTGCCAGTACGCCCCGCACGAAAACCCGCAGGTCAACGCCGGTCAAGCGCTGGATTCCGTACGGTTGAAAATCGTGTCGATCACGGCGTATCACAATCAGCTGAATCGAGCGAATGTCGATATGACGGTCGGTGTGCTGTTAAAGGGCGATACATATCCGCTGTTGGCGCGTTTAGGCGCGCAGAACTGGACGAATGCTGACGGGCAGTATCACCAATGGCGCGACACGATCACTGCGACACACAAGCTAATCCTGACCCGATGACCGGCGAACTGGCATTCGATCTGGTCGAAGAAAAGGGCGATTTGCTCTTTGTGGGTGGGGTAGCCCTCACATCTTTAGCCGTCGGCGATCGTTTCACCGCGCTTTACGATTATGGCGATCGCCCCAAGCAACCGCGTCGCTGTGCCACGCTCGATCTTTCGATAGCGGCGCTGATCGTCGATGGTGAACCCGTCGCAAGCGTTACGGCACAGACTAGCGTCCTCGTCGCGCTCGCGGGGACAGCAACGCCCATCATCGCCGCAGTGCGCGATCGTCGCTGGCAACGCAAGCGTCAGCGTTACCTACGCACCACCCCGCACCCGCTCGCCCTGCGCGATGCCTGACGGGGGCACGCCCTGAATCTTACAATTCACATCCCCAAGAGTCACCTAATAGCACCCATAAAATAATATCTCTCAGAGCATGAGCGGGTTATAACATATAATGCAAGACATTGAGTGAGATTGTATGTAGAGGAACAGACCCATGCTTTTGAAATATTTCTACGATGACAAATTGGCGCAAGCATCTTACATGGTAGGATGTCAGGCAACCGGTACAGCGATCGTCATTGATCCCGCCCGTGATATTCAGCCCTATCTGGCAACTGCCGCAGAAAACGGCATGACCATCACACATGTGACCGAAACCCATATCCATGCGGATTTTGTCAGCGGTATTCGTGAACTGGCACACGCCACTGGCGCGACGATGCTCCTCAGCGATGAGGGCGATGCCGATTGGAAGTACCAGTTCCCGGACGGCGATAAGTTCGTCCTCCTGCATCACGGCGATAAGTTCAAAGTCGGCAATGTGACCTTTGAAGTCTTGCATACCCCCGGACACACGCCGGAAAGCATCACCTTCATGCTGACGGACAACAACGCCGATGAACCGATGGGTGTATTCACAGGGGATTTCCTGTTCGTGGGTGATATTGGTCGCCCTGACCTGCTGGAAGAAGCCGCCGGCATCGCCAATACACGCGAACCGGGCGCCCGTCAGCAATATGCCAATATCGAGCATTTCAAGACTCTGCCGGATTACCTGCAAGTGTGGCCCGCACACGGCGCGGGGAGTGCCTGTGGTAAAGCGCTCGGTGCAGTGCCATCGACCACGCTGGGCTACGAAAAACGCTTCAATCCGGCGTTCCAATTCGATAACGAAGAAGACTTCGTCGCGTGGTTGCTGGATGGTCAACCAGAAGCCCCGCGTTACTTCAAGCAGATGAAGCACATCAACAAAGTGGGTGCGCCACTCATCAGCGAGCTACCGACCCTGCAACGCCTGACGGGTTCCGTCTTCGATCAGATTCCGACTGGCACGCTGGTCATCGACACGCGCACCGCCGCGGATTTCTCCGCGCAA
>DAOTTV010000076.1:0-37181 GCA_034437755.1 Anaerolineae bacterium
GCCAGCGATCCCGATGATGACGGTAACGGTGGTTGGATCACATTTGAGTTCGATTATCCGGCACACGTCAGCTACGCTTGGTTCGTCGATGTTGACAGCGACGATGACGCCGCCGATGTGACACTTTATGACCCAGAAGGTAACGTCATCTTCTCCGGTAGCCCTTATGCACCGCCGAAGAACAGTGATGTGACAGTTTATAACCTGGATGGTACGGTGAAAACCACCAAGTACAACGTCAACCATCCCGGCGACAACAGCGTGCAACGCCTCGATATTGACATGAGCAACGTCGCCCGCATGGAATTCAGCTTCTCTGGTAGTGGGTCGATCGACTCGGTCTTCTTCTGCGAGTAAGTACTCGGCTAAATGCAACGCATGAAGGTGCGCCCCGCGCGGGCGCACCTTTTTTGATTCACACCCCGCGTGCTATCATACGGCGACCGAAAACACATACACAGCACAAAAGGAACATATCCCTCATGCAATTATACTCGTGGAACGTGAACGGCATCCGTGCCGCCGAGCGCAAGGGCTTCCTCGATTGGCTCGCGAGCGCCCAACCCGACATCCTCGGCATACAAGAGACCAAAGCCAACACCGACCAACTCAGCGACGACCTGCTCAAGCCCGCCGGCTATCACACCTACTGGTCGAGCGCCGAGCGCAAGGGCTACAGCGGTGTCGCGCTCTACAGCAAGATCGAGCCGAATAACGTCCAGCTAGGGCTAGGCATCGAGAAGTTCGATAGTGAAGGGCGCACCATCATCGCGGAGTACGACGACTTCGTGTTGATTACGGCCTACTTCCCCAATGGCGGCAGTAAAAACGTGCGCGTGCCCTTCAAGATGGAATACTACGATGCCTTCTTAGCCTATTGCGACGACCTGCGCGCACAGGGCAAAAGCGTGATCTTCTGCGGCGATGTCAATACCTCGCACCGCGAGATTGACCTCGCGCGCCCCACGCAAAACGCTAAGAAAACCGGCTTCCTGCCCGAAGAACGGGCGTGGATTGACAAAGTGATCGACGCGGGTTACATCGATACTTATCGCCACTTTAGCCCCGAAGAAGAAGGCGCGTATTCGTGGTGGTCGTATCGGGGCGGGGCGCGGGATCGCAACGTGGGCTGGCGTTTGGATTACTTCTTCATCAGCCCTGATTTGCTCGAGCGCGTGCAAGCGGTCGCCATCCACGCCGATGTGCTGGGGAGCGATCATTGTCCCGTCAGCCTCACGCTGAGTACTAGCACAGACTAACACAAGCCACTTTAGCCGCGCCAGTTATCGACAATCGACGTGAGATACATCAGATAATCGCTCGCTTTAGGGTTATCTTCCAGCGGTGCCCACGGTGCAAAGGTCTTGTGGGTCGCGGGGTCGTAAGGCCCCTCGATGATTTCGAGCGCGGCACAGGTTTCAAGCGGGATGATCGCGTGGTAGATGCGCGGCGCAATATCGACCATGCGCGTCGTCCCCGTCGCATTCAGTTCAATCACCGTCGTGACATCGCCCCACTCATCGAACGCCAGCACAGCGAGCCGCCCCGCTAGAATATTGAATAATTCGACTTTATCGGGGTTTTCGTGCTTGTGCGGCGTGACGTACGTCCCCGGTATCAGCGCGTTGACCATCCGTTGCACCGGTTCGTGATGCTCGTGCAGGCGATAAATCTGGCGTTTGCGCGGCGATTGCTTCGCCTGTGCGATCAAGTCTTCGATTTGGAAGCGTGTAATCGTGCGTATCATAAGGTGCTTGCATCCGTCTTTTACGTGGTTAGGCAGGGCTTATTGTAACTGATCGCCGCGCAGATTACGTCCCTGTTTGGTAGAATAGCGGTAACTACTCAGCCTTCCCCCTAAATGCCTCTCTCGACCGCCACGATGCGGCTAGGAGAGGGGCTTCAAATGCGCTTGTCTCGCCATCTCTCGGCACAGCGTTCGGGAGACGGGGCCGGGGGATGCGGGCAAAAGATCGCGCAAATCAATTGACCGCAGTAGTTAGGAATAGCGGCACTTATCATGAGGACACCGGAGGACATACACATGACCACACGCGCACTTGATGGTATACAGATTTTAGACTTGACACGCCTGCTCCCCGGCGCAGTGACGACGATGATGCTCGCGGATATGGGCGCGGATGTCATCAAGATTGAAGACCCGACGCACGGCGATTATGCACGCTGGACACCGCCGCTGGTCGATGGGCTGGGCGCGTTCTTCCGTGCGAGTAATCGCAACAAGCGCAGTATGACGCTGAACCTGAAGCACGCACAAGGACAGGTGATTTTGCATCGTCTGGTCGCATCGGCGGATGTCGTCATCGAAGGCTTTCGCCCCGGCGTGACGCAACGCCTGCGCGCTGATTACGCGACCCTGACCGCACTCAATCCGCGCCTCGTCTATTGCTCGCTCTCCGGTTGGGGGCAGACCGGCCCCTATCGCGATTTAAGCGGGCATGACGTGAATTATCTGGCGTTGAACGGCGTGCTAGGGAGCATGGGCGATCCACAATTGCTGGGCGGGCAGGTCGCGGATGTCGGCGGGGCGTACGTCGGCGTGATGGGCATTCTGGCGGCGCTGTTCAAGCGCGAGCGCACCAACACGGGCGATTGGATCGACGTATCGCTATCGGATGCCGCGATGCCCTTCGCCATGTATCAATTTGTCGAGTCGGTGGTCGCGGGGATGGGTGGCGGTGCAGGCTCGTTGACGGGGCGCATGGCTTATTACAACATCTACCACAGTCAGGATGGGCGGGCGCTGGCACTGGCGGCAATCGAGCCGAAATTCTGGGCGAACTTCTGCAACGCGGTCGAGCATCCCGAATGGATTGCCATCCAGAACGATATGCAACAACAAGCCGCGCTCAAGGCACACCTGCGCGATCTCTTCGCCACGCGCAGCGCGGACGCATGGCACGACCTGCTGAGCGAAGCCGATTGTTGCTTCACGCTGGTCACGCCGCCACAGGCGATCACCGATGATCCCCACGTACAGGCGCGGGAGATGGCACGCATCACCGCCGAGGGTCTGCCGATCATGCGGAGTCCGGTACGCTTGCACGCTGATGACGCAATCACGATTCAGCCTGCGCCAGCCTATGGCGAACACACGCGGGAGATTCTGCAAGATTTAGGCTATAGCACGGACGAGATCACGACGTTTGCGGCGGCGGGCATCGTGCGCCGCACCGACGACCGCGCATGAAGCATCCTTAAACGCGCAGACGACAATTGCGCGTCAGCTTGATCGAGATGCGCTCTTACAACCGGCACGCGGCGCATACCCGCAGTCGCCGGTCGCCTGCACCCGACAGCGCGTCAACGCGTGATCCAAGCCTCTGCCTGAGCGCGTGCGCTCAGGCCTCGTCGAATTCGAGTTCGGCGGCGTAGGCGATGGTCGCGCCCGTGTCGCCGCTATCCAGCACCGCAATATCGACGTACATCCCGCCACAATCGCTGATGCCCATGCCATCGTTCGAGAGTTGCTTCACGTCGAGGCGCAGGCGGGCTTGATTGTAATCCTGCGGCGTGATCGTCGTCTCTAAAATCAGCGCGTCCGTCCCCAGTTTGACAATCTCATTCCACTCGCCCAAATCGGCATAGATCGCCTCTAAGCGCACGACGAGATCGGTCACATCGCCAAAATCGGGGCTGGGTTCAATGCCCACGCGCAGGGGCGACATCTCGCCGATGATCAAGTTACGCGGCACTGTGATGACCACCTGTCGCTGTAGCTTGTCGTCGGCATCGTCCGCCATGTCGCTTTGGGCGCGGTCATATGCCGCAATAACTTCTGCCGCGTCCAAGCCTTTTTGCGTCAGTTCAAAGACTTGATCGCTCCGCATACTCATGTAGCCCGTCGTCACCAGACGACGCTTGGCTTTGTCGAAGCGGCGCACGCTCATATCGAGATCATCCATGATGTCCTCATCAAGCACGCCGTTGGGCTTATCGGATAGATAGCGCAGGAGATCGAACGCGCCGCGCACCGGCTCTAATTTCTGTAAATCAATCGGGAGTTCCATAGCTCGTGTCTGCCTGTTGTGTGTCTGCCAACGAATAAACTACTGCTAAGTATAGCGTCTCTGGCAATATACAGCAAAGTACACATCGCGCGATCGCCCTTGCAATCTAGCGCGTTTTCGCCTATATTTTGTTTAGATAATTAGGCAATCATCTAAATACTGACGAGCATAGACGAGACATGCCGATGACGATTAACAAGACGTTTAAAGCCCTAGCAGACCCCACCCGCCGCGAGATATTGCGGATGCTCAACCAGAAGAGCTTGAGCGCCGGCGACATTGCCGAAGCCTTCGACATGACCAAACCGAGTATCTCGCACCATTTGAACATCCTGAAGAATGCGGAACTGGTGATCGGCGAGCGTGCCGGACAGCATATCATCTATTCGATTAACGCATCGGTGATGCAGGAGTTTGTGCAAGAGATGATGACCTTTTTCAACGTGAATGAGTTCGATCAGAATCATGATGAGGAGGATACACGATGAACAGCCCGATCAAACGCAACTGGATGATGCCGCTGACGATCATCGTCATGCTGGTGGTGTCAGCAGTGTTATACCCGACCTTGCCGGAGAACGTACCCACGCGCTGGAGCTTCAGCGGCGAAGTAGTCGCGACCCAACCGCGATTGATTGCCGTCTTGCTTCTGCCAGCACTCGCGGTCTTTATCTGGGGTCTCACGGCGATTTTGCCATACATCGACCCGCGCCGCGAGAGCTACGCGACATTTGAACCCTCGTATTCACGCATGCGGATTGCAACCGTCGTCTTTCTGGGCGGCTTGCACATCCTGATGCTGACGCAATACGATAACCCCGATGTCATGTTGAAGATCGTGTTCTTCGCAATCGCCCTGCTGATGGCCGTCATCGGCAACGAGATGGGCCGCTTCCGGCAGACGTGGTTCACGGGGATTCGCACGCCGTGGACGCTGAGCGACGAGCGCGTATGGAAGCGCGTGCATCGCGTCGGGGCGCGCTACGTGGTCGGTGTATCAATCATCCACATGGTGATCGTGATCGTCGCGCCGATGCCCTTCGCCGGCATTGCAACGACGATCAGTCTCGTGGGGGTCATGCTAGGGATCACGCTCTACTCGTATATCGTCTACCGCCGCTTGAACGGCTGACGACCCCACACCATACGCGGGATCGCCGTGATCGTTCTTTATACGAGCAGGCGCATCGGGTTCTCGATAATCTCCTTGAGATAGGCGAGGAATTGCGCGCCCTCGGCACCATCGCTGACGCGATGATCGATGCTGAGGGTGGTCTTCATTCGTGTGCCTACGCCCAGCGTGCCATCGTCCAGCACGACCGGCACGCGCTTGGACGCACCGACCGCGAGCGCGGCGGCTTGTGGCGCGTCGATGATCGACGAGAATTCATCCACGCCATACGCGCCCAGATTGCTGACCAAAAACGTGCCGTTGCGCGTGTATTCCGGCTTGATTTTGCCCTCACGCACATCGTTGAACATTTGCTTGTGGTAGCTCGCCATCGCGCTCAGCGATGTCGTATCAGCCGCGGGCGAGACGACGTTCACCAAGCCGTTATCGGGCAGAGCCACCGCAATCGCGACGTTGACCTGTTGATGGCGGACGATCTTCTCGCCGTAGTAGTGGCTGTTGAGATTAGGGAACTTCTTCAGGGCGAGCGCCACCGCCTTGACGATCAGATCGTTGACGCTGAGCTTGATGCCCTCTTGCTCAAGATCGGCGTTCAGTTGCTTACGCAAGCTCAAGAATTCATCCATCGCAATCTCGATCGTCACGAAGAAGTGCGGGGTCGTCGTCCAGCTCTTGATCGTACCGTTGGCAATCGCACGGCGCATCCGGCTGATGTCTTCAATCTCGACGTGATCGCCGTCCGGCAATTTGCCGTAGCTCTGCAAGGATGTCGGCACACCATCACTCACCGGTTGGGCAGTCGCGCCCTGTGTGGGTTTGGTATCGGGCGCGGCTGGCGGCGCTTGCGCGGGGTCGAAGGTCTCGACATCGGCTTTGACGATGCGCCCGCCGGGACCTGATCCGGTGACCTGCGCCAGATCAACGCCTTTATCGGCGGCGACCTTCTTCGCCAGTGGCGATGCCTTGATGCGTCCATCCGGCGTGCGTGCCGCGGCACCGTTGCTACTGGTGCTAGCTGTATTGCCATTGGCGGATGCCGGCGCGGGGGCGCTATCGTCACTGGTGGCAGGTTCGGGACTCGCGGGGGCGGTGTCGTCGTCGCCGGCTTCATCGGCAGAGCCAATGCGCGCGATAATATCGCCCTCGACGGCTTCTTCGCCGATGTCGAGCAGATGCTCGGTGATGACACCGCCATCCGGCGCTTCGACTTCGACGGTGGCTTTATCGGCTTCAAATTCAGCAATAATGTCGCCCTTATTGACTGACTCGCCTACATCTTTGAGCCAGTTGAGCAACATACCATCCATGCCCAGCGTTACGTCCTGTGCCATATTAGACAATCTCCTTTACGGCTTTTATGACATCCTCTTCGGTCGGATAGGTCAGCGCTTCTAGCGGTTTGCTAAACGGCACCGGTACATCATGTTGTGTCACCCGTTTGATGGGCGCGTCCATATAATCGAAGCAATGCTCTTGCAACTGTGCGGCAATCTCACTGCCGAAGCTGTAGAACTGGTGCGATTCTTCGACGATGACGGCGCGATTGGTCTTCTTGAAGCTCTCGAAGATCAAATCGGTATCCAGCGGGCGCAACCAGCGTACATCGACCACTTCTGCCGAGATGCCCTCTTTCTCTAACTTTTTGGCGGCTTTTAACGACCAATCCAGCCCGCGTGAGTACGTGACCAGCGTCACATCATGCCCTTCGCGCTTGATATCGCCCTTGCCGATGGGCAGGGTATAATTCTCGTCGTCGGGCATTTTGCCGGGCTTAGAATAGAGCGCGATGCTCTCGCTGAACAGCACTGGATTGTTATCGCGGATTGACGTTTTCAACATGCCGTATGCGTCCATCGGCGTGGCGGGCGTAGCGACGTACAAGCCGGGGAAGTGTGCGAAGATCGGCTCGGGCGTGTGGCTGTGCGAGGCTGTCGCTTGATCGCCCCAGCCACTCGCGGCGCGGAACACCAGCGGCACTTCTACTAATCCATTGAAGAAGTAGTGTATCTTCGCCGCGTGGTTGATGATTGCATCTAATGCTAGAAACGCGAAATTGATCGTCATGAACTCGGCAACGGGACGCAAGCCCGCCATCGCCGCGCCGACAGCGACATTACCAATTGCTAGCTCGCTGATGGGCGTATCGCGCACGCGCCTCTCGCCAAATTCTTCGATAAAGCCGCGGGTGACGCGGTGTGTCCCTTGCCAATAGCCGACTTCTTCGCCCATGACGAACACGCTCTTATCGCGGTACATCTCTTCTAGCAAAGCCTGACGTAAGGCTTCGCGCATCGGTAAATTTTTGCTTGCCATATCTCGTTTGCCCCTCCGGTTAGTCTTCTACGTAAACGTTGGCGTACAGCTCTTCCAGCGTATCCGGGAAGGCACTGGATTCGGCATAATCGACCGCATCAGCGACGATGTCGCGTGCTTCTTTGTGATACGGTTCGAGATCGTCGCGGTCAACCGTTTTGTATTCTTTCACCAGATGATTGCCGAGAATCGTGATCGGGTCTTTCTCCTCTTTCCAGCGTTCCAACTCTTCCAAGAGGCGCGTGTTATACTGCTTATCTGATACACCGTGACCGCGATAGCGATAGGTGATCGCTTCGATCAGGGCGGGGCCTTCGGTACGGGCATGTTGCATCGCCGCGCCGACGATCTCATGCACTTCGAGGACATTCTGCCCGTCAACACGCCCGAAGTCCTCGATGCCGTAGCCCTCAGCGCGGACGTGCAAGATCGGGTTGCCGGCGGCGCGGTTGATTTCTGTCCCCATGCCGTAGCCGTTGTTTTCGATGATAAAGACGATCGGCAAGTGCCACAAGCCAGCCATATTCGCCGCTTCGTGGAAGTAGCCGTTGTTGGTCGCGCCATCGCCGACGAAGCAGATCACCGCCGCGCCGGTCGCGTTATACTGCGCTTCTAGCGCGATGCCCACGCCTAAGGGCACTTGCCCGCCGACGATCGCATATCCGCCCCAGAAATTCGCGCTGGGATCGACAAGGTGCATACTGCCGCCCTTGCCCCCGCTAGAGCCGGTGCGCTTGCCCATCATCTCGGCCATGACGGGCTTGGGATTCATGCCGACGAGCAACGCAATACCGTGATCGCGGTAGGCGGTGATGACGTGATCTTTGCCCAGTTCCATATTGGCGACACTGCCCATACCAATCGCTTCGTGACCGCTGTACAGGTGCAGGTAAACGCCTGTGATGCGTTTTTCGCTATATAGCTGTTGGCAAGTCTCCTCGAATTCGCGTATCAGCACCATTTGCCGATACCAATCCAACAGCGTATCCTTATTCGGTTTAGCCATTCTGTCTCCTATTACATTGTCTATCTATTTGCCCGTGCGGGCAGTCGTTGTAAGGATTGCACTTAGTTTTAGTTTACCGATAGTGGGGCGTTAAATCAAACCTCATTAGGCGGGCATCGTCCTGTATCCGTGCGATGACAAATAGATTCTCGTGCGGTTCTCTGCTATAGTTCTCGCCATGATTGGCGTTTAAGCACTGGGGGAAGGGGAAGTCATGCGCGTTCTGATGCTATCGAAGGCGTGCATCGTCGGCATTTATCAACGCAAGCTCGAGCATATCGCCGCGCAGGATGACATCGAATTATTGACGCTCGTGCCCCCCTCATGGAAGGATGAACGGGGCGACCAAGCCTTAGAGCGCGTGTATACGCGGGGCTATCGCCTACAAGAGACGCGCATCGCCTTCAACGGGTCTTTCCACATGCACTTTTATCCTGAATTATGGGATTACGTCGCGCACTTCAAGCCGCATGTCATCCACATTGATGAAGAACCCTACAATCTCGCCACATGGGAAGCGCTCTTCATCGCGCGGCAGTTCGCGACGAAGTCGCTGTTCTTCACATGGCAGAACATCAACCGCAGGTATCCGCCGCCTTTTCGCTGGGGCGAGCAATGGGTGTTCGATGCGATTGATTACGCGCTCGTCGGCACCGATAGCGCGGGCGCGATCCTGCGCGCGAAAGGCTATGCCGGACGCATGGCGACCATCCCGCAATTCGGCACAGATGCCGATTTATTCCAACCACGTCCGCGCCCTGATCGCCCCTTCACCGTTGGCTATATCGGGCGGCTCGTGCCCGAAAAAGGGATCGACCTGCTCTTGCAGGCGCTCGCGCGTCTCGCTGGTGACTGGCACTTACGGCTCGTGGGCAGCGGCCCGCAGCGCGATGCCCTGCGCTCGCTGGCACGCCAGCTAGGGATTGACGCACGCATCACGCATGTCGATTGGGTGCCATCGACCGCTATGCCCGACCAGTACGCCATGATCGACGCGCTAGTTTTGCCCTCGCTGACACGCCCCAACTGGAAAGAGCAATTCGGGCGCGTGCTGGTCGAAGCGATGGCGTGCGCGATTCCGGTCGTCGGCAGTGATAGCGGCGCGATTCCCGGCGTGATCGGCAACGGCGGTCTGGTTTTCCCCGAAGGCGACATCGACGCGCTGAGCAAGCACCTATACGATCTACAGACTAAGGCTGATTTGCGCGACCTGCTGGGGCAGATGGGACGCAAGCGTGTTCACGATCACTTCACCCATGAGCAGGTCGCCGCGGCTACGGTGGCAATCTACCGCGAGCTATTCCGCGAGTATATCTACCCGACGGCTTAGCCCGCTGTTGACGGATGCCCGTCCCCCGCCTATGATCTGTGTCGCGCTGGATTGTACGTGATGTGCTGTGATCGAAAGACTTATGCCGACACCACGCTGGGAACAACTCAAACATTATCGCCTGCTGGCGGGTATTATCGCGCTGGTGCTTCTCGCTGCGTTGCCGATTCTGACGTACCCAATGGGGCGCGATCAAGCGATGTACGCCAATATCGCGCGCGTCATCAACGCCGGCGGCACGCCCTTCGTTGATATGTGGGACATCAAGCCGCCGCCGATCTATTATATTTATGCGCTGGGCTTGCGCGTCTTCGGCACGACAACGGCTAGCATCCGCGCGATTGATCTGGCCCTGATTCCGGTCGGCATGGTCGGCATCTATCTCATCGGGCGGATGCTATCAGGACAAGTCGTGGGCAGTCTGGCGGCACTGTTGTATGGCGTGTCGATTTTCAACGATGATTTCCAGAATTTGACGCAGAGCGACGCGCTGGTGACTGTCCTGCTCATCTGGGCGGCTTATAGCACCCTGCGCGCGGCGGCAAGCGAGAGCGGTCATGCGGGGGCGTGGCGCTGGGCGGCGATCACGGGGGCGCTATGTGGTCTGATCCTGTGGTTCAAGCAATATTACCTGTTCTTCGTGCTGGCGCTGGTGTTGTATCAGTTGGGCGTGCGCCGCGCAGACTGGCGATCGCGCGCGTTGCGCCGCGCAGACTGGCGATCGCGCGCGTTGGGGCGCGAGGTGCTGGCATTTTGCGCGGGTGGTTTGCTGACGGGCGGCGCGTGCTTGCTCGTCTTCTGGCAACAGGGATTGATCGGTGAGATGCTGATTATCGCGCAGGGTACCGCCGCGTATAACGCACAGGGCTACGACTTCGGCGCGTTTATCGGCAACATGCGCCATTACCTGACCTTCCGCTGGCAAGTATGGGCGGGCGTGATGATCGGCGCGGCACTGTGGCTCCCCACCCGTTGGATCGACCGCACACCGCGGGCGTGGGCGCTGGTCGGGCTGTGGCTGGCGGGGGCGCTGGCATTCACGGCGATACAAGCGAAAGGCTTCGATACGCACTGGATACCAGCTTTGCCCGCGCTCGCGCTCTTCGCCGCTGGTGCCATCGTCGCCCTCATCGACAAGCTGAGCGCATCCCTGCCATTGGATTCGTCCATTGGGCGCGGCGTGCTGTATAGTATGACTGTTATCCTGTTCATCGGCGGGCTGGTGCAGACGACCTACGGGCGGGCGTGGCTTTATCTTAGCGGGCAAGAGACACGCATCGCCTATTATGATCGCTTTCAGGCGAACGACCTGAAGCCGGAGCAATCGCTACAGGTGGCGGATTACCTGCGTCAGCGCGTGCAAGCGGGCGATACGCTTTACATCTGGGGCTTTCGTCCTGAAGTATACTACATGGCGAATCTGCGGCCGGCGACGCGCTTTCAGGCGCATTTTCCGCTAGTGGGGACGTGGTATCCGCAAGCATGGCAACAGGAAAACGTCGATCTCTTGTGGGCGGCGCGCCCGCCCTACGCGCTGGTGCTGGAAGATGATTATATGCCGTGGGTGACCAATCGCCATGAGGACTCGCATCAACTCTTACAAGCGTACACAGAACTGAATAACTGGCTGATTGCCAATTACGATCGTGTCGATCAAATCGGGGATTTCATCATATGGAAGAGACAGAACACAGAGTCCGCATCCGCACCGCCGATCACGCCGACCTCGTCACATTAGCGGCGTTCATCAAGCAATTCGTGGCGGCGGGCAAGCTCTTGCCGCGCACCTTCGGCGAGCTAGAAGGCCTGCTGGATACCTTCTTCTTAGCCGAGATTGACGGTGAACTGGTGGGCTGTGCCGCGCTGGAAATCTACAGCCCCAAACTCGCCGAGATTCGCAGTCTCGCCGTCTCGCCCACCGCGCAGGGCAAAGGCGTGGGCAAACAGCTGGTGCAAGCCTGTGTCACGCTCGCCCACGAACGGCACATCTACGAGATCATGGCGATTTCATCGTCAGAAGCCTTCTTCAAAGCCTGCGGGTTCGATTTCACCCTGCCCAACGAGCGCAAAGCCTTCTTCTTACAAACCCGCGACGACTTGTGAAGCGCGACAGTCGCACAGGCGTGTATTTACCCTAGCGAGCGTTTGACGATGAACTGGCGAATTATGCACACTACTCATTTACTTTAGCGAGCGTTTGACACCATCGACCACATATACAATCACAACGCCAGTCGTGCGCGGAATTCGTATCTCCGTTAAAATAATGATGTGATATAGGCAGTTTAAAGGCGCACATAATGGCAGAAACATTCATCACCCTACTTGGCACGCCGACGATTCGCGTTGATGGCGATATTCAAACCGTAGAACGGCGCAAATCGCTGGGCATCATCGCCTATCTCGCCGCCACTAGTCGCCAGCATCGGCGCGATGAACTGGCGACGCTCTTCTGGGAAGATATTGACCAATCGCGCGCGCTCGCTAATCTCCGCCAGACACTGGTCGATATGAAGCGCGTGCTAGATGGCGAGATTCTACAGGTCGATCGCTCGACGATGATGCTCAGCGCACACCCTGCGTTGCATGTCGATGTACGCGCCTTCAACCAGCAATTGCGCGACTATCGCCAGTCGGGGACGGTCGATCATCTGGAGGCGATGGTCAACGCTTATCAGGGCGACTTCATGACGGGTTTCTCCTTGCCGGATGCGCCCGAATACGACGATTGGCAACGGCTAGAGACCGAACGCTATCGGCGCGAATGTCTGGAAGCGCTGGACAAGCTCGCTCGTCATTATCAGGACATCGGCGACACCGATACCGCTATCGATTACGCGCAACGCTTGCTGGGCATGAACCCACTCGATGAGACCGTCCATCGCCTCTTGATGCGTCTGTATGTCGAGAACAAGCAACAAGCCGAAGCGATGACCCAGTACATGGACTGTGTGCGTATCCTGCGCGATGACCTGGGCGTTGATCCACAACCGGCGACACAAAAGCTCTACGACGACCTGCTCGATTATCAGGTGATGCCCAGCGATACTGATCCCCTGGTGCGCGTCAAATTGCCGTATAGCCAGTATCCGCCGCGCCCGCCCCTGCTCATCGGGCGGCGTGATGCACTAGGCGATCTCAAGCGGCGCATCGGTGCGAAGGGCGACACACGCCACGCGGTGACCGTCGTTCATGGGTCGCTGGGCGTGGGCAAGAGTACCCTCGTTGCCGAAATCGCCCACGATCCTGATATTAAAGTCGCCTTTCCCGATGGCGTGCTATCGGTGACACTGGGCGCGACCCCCGACATTGATACCGAATTATCGAACTGGGCGAATGTCTTCAGCATCGCACACGAGATTCTGTCGCAGGATGAGATCACCGGACAACTGCGCGGGATCATCAAGGGGCGCAAGATGCTGATTATCCTCGATGACATCTGGGATGCCGCGCAGACGTTTCCCTTCGATGTCAGCGCTGATGGGAGTGCCGTGCTGATGACGACGCGCTTCTCGCGGGTGGCGCGTCGCCTCGCCCCGACACCACAAGACATCTACACGCTCGCGCCCCTGACGAGCGCGGACGGCGTGCGCTTGCTGGGCACGCTCTCGCCGACTGCCGATGAGCGTTATCCCGAAGATTTACGCGCCATCAGCGAGCGTTATCAGGGGTTGCCGCTGGCGCTACAAATTTGTGCGCGCCTGCTGGACGAAGAACTGAGCCTCGGTTGGGGGGCGGCGGATATGCTGGACGACCTGCTAGAGAGCAATAAGATCATGCAGGCGCAAGTGCCGCCCGATATTGCCCAACGCCTGCATCAGAAGCGTTTGACGCTGGCACAACTGATCGAGATGACGCTCGCGCCACTCGATGACGAACAGGCGCAAGCGCTACAGCAGATCGCCACGCAATGCAATCACGCGCCGTTTAACCTAGAGACAATACGCGCCATCTGGGGCGACCCCGACATCGCCAAAGCGCACCTACGCGCCCTGACATCGCAGGGGATTTTGACCGTGCTGGGCGCGGGGCAATTCGCGCTACCGATTCTATGGGTTTTGTACTTTGAGCAGGCATGAACAGGAGCAAGGTGCTATGACATATACCACGACGACGACCCGCGCCACAGTTGACCCGCACCGCATCGACCGCCACACGATGGCACTGGCGGCGCAGGTGATCGAGCAGGGCGGGCTAGTCGCCTTCCCGACCGAGACGGTCTATGGGCTGGGGGCGGACGCGCTCAACCCGATAGCGGTCGCGCAGATTTTCGCCGCCAAGCAACGCCCCGCCAGCGACCCCTTGATCGTCCACATTCACGCACGCGAGCAACTCGCGCAGGTCGCGCGCAATGTGCCACCGATCGCGCATCAACTGGCGGATGCCTTCTGGCCCGGTGCGCTGACACTGGTGCTGGCGAAACATCCTGACGTGCCGATGGCGGTCACGGCGGGCAACGACACGATCGCCGTGCGGATGCCCGATCATCCCGTCGCGCGCGCGCTCTTACGCAAAGCCGATACGCCGATTGCCGCGCCCAGCGCCAACCGCTTCAGCCGTCCGAGCGCGACCACTGCCGATCACGTCATGCAGGATTTAGACGGACACGTTGACGTGATTCTCGACGGGGGCGCGACGACCATCGGCCTTGAGTCAACAATTGTCGATCTGGTCGCGCCGGTGCCGGCGGTCTTACGAGCGGGTGGCATTTCTCTGGAGCAGTTGCGCGCACATTTGCCCACGCTGGCTTATCGTCCGCGCCATATTGACGAGGACGACGCAAGCGCCAGCGTCCCGGCGCCGGGCAACCTGCTCAAACATTATTCGCCGACAGCGCAGGTCATCGTCTACGAGGGCGAGCAGGCAAGCGTCCAGCAGATCATCCGCGAGACAGCCGAGCAATACGCGCTGGACGGGCAGAGCGTCGGGATATTGGCATTAGATGCCGATGCTCTTGCCTATCGGGGCATTAAGGCGACGATTATCTTGCTGGGGGCTGATTTACAGGCGATGGCGGCAACGCTGTTCGCCGGCTTGCGCGAGCTAGATGCCGCCGGAGTCGATGTGATTTTAGCCAGTGCGCCGCCGCAGACGGGCATCGGGGTCGCGCTTTACGATCGACTGTTACGCGCCGCCGAGGGGCAGATGGTCACGGTTGACGAACACTGAGCGCACTCAGGTTGATGGCTTCTCTTTGATGCGCTTTTGCTTACTGCGCGGATCGTTGCGGACATCGTGCGCCATGCTGTTAATCACGCTGTTGACGACGAAGGACGCAATCACCGCGAGGATGAAGAAGTATTGGGCGTGGCGCAGGGCATCAATCAGCGGATTGCCGACCACCCACGACCCAAGCCCGACGATGACCGGCATCGCTAGGCAGAAGATACCCCACACGGTCGCTTTCAGGCGGTTGGGTTGGATAGCAAACTCGAAGGGTGTTTCGGCATGATCGAACCAGACACCGGTCGTCACAGCGGCGACAGCCGCGAAAATCAAGCCGATGAGCGTCACGATGCCGAATGCCAGCGACGCAATCACCAGCGTGACCAGCGGACGCAAGCCCGCCCCGCTCACCCAGTACAGAAGCGCCACAATCACCGCGACCACTAGGGCTGTCCCAGCGCCGATGCGAAACCCGCGCCGGATGAAGTTTTCAATCATGTGTCGTGCCGCGTCATTGTCCATCAGGTTCACTCTGTGCTATCTACGTTGGATACTATCATTATAGACCGACTCGCGAGATTGGGGCAATATACTCAGGTTATTCTGCATCTAAAGGCTTTGGTAACTACTCAGGTAGAGTCTTCTTGTGGGGTTTCACCCCACGCCCCAGCAGGGGCTTTGCCCCTGCGACAAAAACCACGCGAAGTCCCAAAGAACCTATCTTTTAAGAGTGTGCTAAATGCCTCATCCGGTAAATGACAAGAGTAAGGGCTTGCTACAGCACGCCCGATAACAACCTAAAATCGTTTTCAGGATATTTGCCGGAGAGGATTGGGTACGACTACAAAATAACGTGGTCGCGTGGCTGTAAGTCTATTCCCCAACGTCTAGTTGCCAAAACTCATCTGCTGTTCAGGCAATGGTTCCATTCAATGGACTGATATGTGATATGCTATTGATAGTTGAGTATAGGAGTTTATACTGTTATGAAACGAGAGCTAATGTACAACGTCGCTTCTCGCCTGTTTGTCGCGTATCTACGCGGGGCGGTGAAAGCGGCGATTGCCCTGTTGCTGATGACCGTCTTTGTCGTCGGCAGTTACGTCTTGATTGCGGCGGTCTTCATGCCGGATGCCGCCATCAGCGTGCGCGCACATGGCGTGCTGGTCTCGCTGGGGATGATCATCGGCTATTTAGTGATTTTCGGCGGGATGCTGACGATTGCCGTGATCGCTGTCGCCCTGCCGCTTGCCCTGTGGACGAGTGGCGCAGTCGCGGTGTGGTTGGGCGTGCGTGATCTGGATCGCATTAACTTCACGGCGCAGACCCCGCGCCACGTTGCCACGACTGCCAACTTGCTGATTCTGCCGATGGTCATCAGCGTGCTTTATATCCTTGCCCTGCCAGCACCAATGGGCGGTGCGCTCGTCCTCATCTGGGGCATTGCCATCACCAGCGCCATCAACGCCCACGCCAGTGCTAATACAGCCGTGCATTGGCTCGATCAACACCCGATCATGAAGCGCAAACGCAAGCAGATGCCACGCGGTGATTATGCCTCGGCGCTCTAAACGCAAAATAGCCACCTGAGGATAGGTGACTATTTCACAAAAGAAAAAGAAGGGTATATAGTCGATGGTTTGACTGTGTGTTAGCCTATGCGGGCAAACCATCTGCTATGCGACTGCGGTTGGTCGCCTTGCCGTACATGATTAAAATCATGATGACCAGTATCCCAAGTATTGCTCCCCCGAGCGTTGCTACGCCGTTTACAATGTCGTAGAGTGTAATGGCTATCGTTGCAATCCCCAATGCGTAAGCACCCCAGATGTCACCTTGTCGCATGACGTAGACACTCAGCACACTGATAGCAAACCAGACCGCGTATATCGTGACACCCGAATGACCAAAATTCGGTTGACCGTGCAGGAGTACAATCACACACAAGAGGAAGCCCATTATCGAGATGAAACCCAGCAGGTTCAGCAACGCAAGCAGTAGCGGGTCATCGTAGCGTTTGACAGTTTGCATGATTGCTCTCCTTATTCGCTATTGCGTGTTTCCATTTGCACGGTTTAGGTTGGTGATAAAAACGCCCAACCTTGCGCGACATACATAATACTATTTGACTATAGTGTGCCATAGAAGGCAGAGCGCCATAAGTGCAGTCTGTCACACGGCAACTATGACGAATCACGTTTCTCGCGCTGGGGGCGGCGCATCTGTTCATCGTCGGCGGCGGTCGTATCTGTTAAAATGACATACGGATACATCGAACACCGACGAGGGCACGCTATGCGAACGCTGGTCTACCATGACATCACCGAGCTTGATTATGACTTGTGGCAACAAGCGACACGCGATCATCCCTTTTTATCGCGCGAGTGGCTGGTCTACAGTCATGTGATGACACCCGATGACCCGCATTATTACGTCATCATCTGCGATGGCGACGAAGCGATCGCGGCGACCTTGTTCATCGTCATCGACAACGAGCAAATCCCAGTTGAGACCCCGCTCGTCCATGGTGTGGTTACGCGTTACCTGCGCGCGCATCCGCTGGTTGTGGCGCGCACACCCATCGGCACGAGCCATCACGCGCTATGCCTGCCCGATGACGCGCTCTTACGTCAGCAGGCGCTCCACGCGATCATCGCGCAGGGTAAGCAGATCCTACACCAGCACGACGGATCATTTTTGCTGTTTGATTATCTCGATCCGCCCGAACTGACATATCACTGGGATGATCTGTTGTTGATCGACGGTTTCATGCTATTAGGCACGCGCTTGAACATCGGCGACTTCGCAACGTTTGAAGATTACAAGCAGGCGGTGCGCGATCGCAATGGCAAGCGCGCGCGGCAGGACATCAACCGCCACATTCGGCGGGCTGAGGAGATGGGCATCACGGTCGAGTTTCGGCATCATCTGCCGCCGCATCTCACCGCCCGCGCACAGACGCTATTCCAGCAGTTAGACGATAAATACGACCACGAACCCGCGCCCAACGAAGTGCGCTTCATGCACGACATCATGCAGAATCACGCGATTGTCGAGGATACCTTCTGGATGCTGTCATGGCTTGACGGTCGCCTCGTCGCTTGTGAATTACTGATTTACGATCGCCAAGCGGGGATTGTGGTACAATCGTATTTTGGACGGGATATGGCGGTCGAATACGTGTACTTCTATTCGTATTACAGCGTGATTCGCTATGCGATCGAAACGCTCAATGCCCGTCGCATCATCGGCAATGTGGGCGCGGAACATTTCAAGTATCGCATTGGCTTTGTGCCGGATACGCGCAACAACTTCGCGGTATATCCCGCGTCGCCGCTTGCGCGTGCGTTTGCCAATCTACTCCTGCGCCTCTACGATGAGCCGCCAGCCGAATCCTGATACGCGCCGGTACAAGGCCTGCCCACCCCGTTAGCCTTATCATTTTTCACACACCAACATAAGAGGATAGACAATGCGCCTTTATCTTGTCCGTCACGGGCAATCGTACAATAACGAATTATATGAACGCACCAAAGCCAGCGCCGGACGCATGATCGACCCGCACTTGACCGACATCGGCGTGCAACAAGCGCAGTTAGTCGCGCGGCATCTGGCGACACAAGAAGACATGCCCAGCTTGAGCGCCGAGCCTTTCGGCATCACGCATATCTATTGCAGTGCCATGTTGCGCGCCTTGCAAACCGCCCAACCCATCAGCGATACGCTGGGACTCACGCCGGAAGTGTGGGTCGATGTGCATGAAAGCGGCGGTATGTTCGAGCTACAGACTGACGATAACGGGCGCGAAGTAGCCATCGGCGCGCCAGGGCTGACGCGACGGGAGATCGTCAAGCAGTTTGCCAATTTCGTCGTGCCGGATGCCATCACCGACGAGGGTTGGTGGGACGGGACGAACGGTATGGAAGCGCTCCCCGATTTCCTGGCGCGGGCGGTGCGCGTTGCCTTGCGCTTGCGGGCGCGGGCGGATACAGAAGATCGCATCGTGATTGTGGCGCACGGGGGCTTCATCGACGCGCTACTCAAAGCTCTGCTGAACCAGATTCCGACGCATCCCAATGATCTGTTTTACATGCACTACAACACGTCCATCACCCGCGTCGATTTTCATGGCGATGGTGGCTATCGCGATGATGCCTTGCGCGTGCATTACATCAACCGTGTCGATCATCTGCCGCAAGAGTTACGGACGTGGTGAGATGCTGAGAGGTCACCACATGATAAGATCGGAGGAAGCGAGGGATACCCACCAATGGTCATGTTTTATAGCGATCGCTGGGAGAACACACCAGCGCCGGATAGCCCTCACCCTAAATCCCTCTCCCGATCGCCACGATGTGGCTAGGAGAGGGACTTCAACCGTGCTTGTCTTGAGGGCAGAAGCTGGCGTCAATCAATTGACCTGAGTAGTTACCAAAAACTTTTGCTTTCGCTCTCATGTCGAACGTGTGCAATAGTCATTTAAGGCTTTGCCCTAAGACCCATGAGCTTTTTCAAAAGCTCAATCAAAACTTTCACAGCTTGCTCTTTTCAACGCAATTGCGTTGAAAACAACTGGTTTCAAAAGACGTAAGCCTTTTGCAGGGTGTGGGACAGCGTCCCACTTTGCACAGACTTTACACATGAACAAGGTCAAGGAACGATATTGTGGGGGTGCGGAGGCAAAGCCCCTGCGACAAAAAGCACGCGAAATCCCAAAGAGCCGCGGTGTAGACGTGCGCTGGTGCAACTTTTGCACGCGCTCAGCGTAGAATCTGGTACAATTACAGGCGTACACCAACAGATTTATCCAGAACAAAAGAGAGGGAATCCTATGAAAAAGTTATGGACAGTCTGCATCACGCTCGTGCTGGCGTTAGCCGTCAGTGCCTGTGGCGAGACGGGCGATAGCGAGAGCGACAGCGCCGCCGCACAAAACGTACAACCAGTCATCAGCGGCTATACCGCGACCAACGTCGATAACGTGGTCGATGCGTTTTCGGCAGGCCTGGGCGCGAGTGCGCTGGCATCGGGCAACGTGCCGCTGGCGGCGACCATCGAACGGGTGAACACGTCGCTGTCTTGCTTAGAAGGCACGGGGGCGCTCTCTGGGCAATATTACGTGCAGGATAACCCGACCCTCGGCGTGCCACAGGGCGGCGTGAGCTTGATCGCCAATACCGATCGCATCCAGCGCAACTTGCTGAACTGCGTCACAGAACAGCCCTTCAGCGCGCAGGCGATTTCGATCGAACCGTGCTTCGAGACAGGTGAATTCACCTACGAGGGCGAGAACTTCTTGTATATGTATGGGGGGGCGGGCGAAGGCATTTGCGCCGCGTTCAACCAGCACTTCAATAATCTCGATGCGACCGTCACCTCACGCTATCCGTGATGACGATCGCCCCATCCGGGGCGACGTACTTGTCGTCCCGGGCGCGGTCATTGCAGGGATTGGCGCAGTTGCTCGGCAAGATGACGCTGGTCGTCGTCTAAGTCCGTCGGCACAGTGATTAACACCCGCGCATAGAGATGACCGGGTTGCCCTTTGGCGCGTAACTTGGGCATCCCCTTGCCCTTCAAGCGGAACTTCGCGCCGGATTGCGTGCCGGCCGGCACTTTCAAATCGACTGTCCCGTCGAGCGTCGGCACGCTGACCGTCCCACCGAGCAATGCCGTGAACATATCAATCTTGACTTCTGTATGCAGGTCATCGCCCTCGCGGGTGAAGGTTCCGTCGCTGTCCTGGGCCTCAACGATCAGATAGAGATCGCCCGCCCCCGCCGCGCCGGGGTAGCCTTCGCCCTTCAGGCGGACTTTCGTGCCGGTCTGCGCGCCCGCCGGTATCTTGACCGTCAGCTGGCGACCGTCTTTGCTCATCAGGCGTTGGGTTCCGCTATAGGCTTCGCGCAAGCTGATGGGCACTGTCTGTTCAATGTCTTGCCCGCGCTGGGGGGCGCGTTGTTGCTGGGCAAAGCCACCGCGATTGCCGAAGCCAGAGCCGAAGCCGCCACGAAAACCGCCCCCACCAAAGAGCGAGTCAAGAATATCGTTGAGGTCATCGACGTTGACATTGCGCGTGTGCTGATATGACCCACCGTTGTTAAAGCCACCCTGCTGGGCGAATTGTTCCCAGTTGGTGCCGTACTGGTCGTATTGCTTGCGCTTGGTCTCGTCGCCCAGCACGTCGTAGGCTTCGTTCACTTCTTTGAAGCGATCTTCGGCGCTGGGGTCATCGGGATTCGCATCCGGATGATATTGCTTGGCTTTCTTACGAAAAGCGCGTTTGATCTCATCCTGAGAGGCACTTTTGTTGACCCCTAGCACCTTGTAGTAATCTTTTGCCATAGTGATACATCTCTTATCTACCTAGCCGTTAACATGCACCCATTGTAGCGACCAGATATATGAAATAAATAAGTTCTCATGCAGGCGCGTGGCTTTCTTAGGAAGAGTTTACGTTGACCCTGCTGAAATTGCCACGACTCCGCCACATTTTAGCCCTGTAGCCAAGATTGTATTTTGGGACATTAGACAGTATAATTTGGGATAAATTATACTGTTTGGGATATATTTGGGTTATATGGCATATTTTATCCTCGCGACCCCTCCCAAAACCCCAAGTTTTCGCTCGGCTATACGAAATAAAGGAATTACGGACGATGCTAATTAGCGTACTGCAAGAGAATCTATCCAAGGGTATGAGCACCGTGACCAAAGCGGTGGAGAGCCGTCCGCCTCTGCCCGTGTTATCCAACGTGTTGTTAGAAGCAGAGGGCAGTCGCCTGAAGCTGGCGGCGACCAATTTACAGATGAGCATTACCATGTGGATCGGCGCGAAGGTCGATGAAGCGGGGGCGATCACCCTGCCGGCTAAGACCTTCGCTGATCTGGTGAACAATCTCTCGCCGGAGCGTGTCGATTTGCGCTTAGACGCGCAGACGCACACCGTGCAAATCCACTGCGGGGCGACCAACTCCAACGTCAAAGGGATTGACGCGGACGAGTTCCCGCCCATCACCCACAGCGAAGAGTCAGACATCAAGCTGGATGCCAAAATGCTACAGGGCATGATTAACCAGACGGCATTCGCGGCGGCGAAAGAGGACAACCGCCCGATTTTGACCGGCGTATATACGGAGATCGAAGGCGATACAATCACGATGGCGGCGGCTGATGGCTATCGGCTAGCTGTGCGTACCGGTCAGATTGACGGTAAGGTGCCGGACAAAGTGACGATGGTCATCCCGGCGCGGACGCTGGCAGAAGTGGCGCGTATCGTCGATGAAGGCGACGACGAGATTGGCATGAGCCTGCCCGGCCAGCGCGACATCGTGACCTTCCACCTGAAGAACGTCGATATTACCTCGCAATTGATAGACGGACGCTTCCCCGATTTCAGCGCGATCATCCCCAAGGGCTACGTCACGTCGTCGGTGATGTACACGCAGGACTTGTTGAAAGCCTGCCGCCGCGCCCAAATTTTCGCCCGCGATAACGCCAACAGCGGCCGCCTCTACATCAAGCCGCCGCGTGAATCGGGCGAGCCGGGCGAAGTGCAGATCATCGGCAAGAGCGCCGAACGCGGCGATTTAGACGGGATGCTGGATGCCAGCGTCGAAGGCGAAGTGCTGGATATTTCGTTCAATATCGAGTATTTGATCGACGTTCTGCGCGTGATCGAAGAAGAGCGCGTCGTCTTCCAGAGCAACGGCGCGGAGAACCCCGGCGTGGTGAAGCCTGAAAACCGCGACGACTTCATCCACGTCATCATGCCGATGAGCCGCTAAGACACGGGCACATACCAATCCACCGCATTGATACGCTCGCCAGCCCGCGCCCGATAGGGTATCGTGCGGAATTGTTGGCGGGCAATGTCGTAGATGCGAACCGCGCCCGCGCGCGTGTCATAGGCGAGATAATCGCCCTGTGGCGCTAACGCCCAGCCGACAATCGGTAAATCCGGCAAGCGCGTGATCGTCTGCTGAGAGAGATGCACCAGATAATGATCAGACGTGGCGCGTCCCGTCCGCACTAGCAGATGATCGCCCGCGCCCGCCCACGCCAAAGCCCCCTGCTGGATACCCGTCAGCGCGTAGGATGTGCCGTCGCGCATGTCGATGACGGTCATCGGGAGTTGCGCCGGACGATCGAGCGCGTCGTACAACACATAGCGCGAGTCCGGCGACCACGAGAACGTCACCGCCGTATCAATCGCGATTGTGTAACGACGATCGCTAGCAAGATGCTCGACCTGTATCTGTGCGCTATCAGCCGCCGTGACAACCACATAAGCCACCCACTGTCCATCGGGCGAGAACTGATGTGCGGTACTCGGAGCGGTGCGATAGATACGCTGGTCGCCCGTCGCTAAGTTCAAGAGCGATACGTACCAGTACGCATTGTTGAACGAACAGCGGCACACGTTTCGTAGGAGTACCCAATCGCCATTGCTCTGTAACCAGTTGACCACTGTAAAATCCGTCGCATGAACGGCGGTACGCGCGCCGGTCGCCACCGTGTAACCGTGCAGAAGCGCGTGGTTGTCCTCATCAGCCAGCACCACCCACACCATCTGGCTATCCAGCGACCAGAAGAAACGCGAGAAGCGCGGACGTTGCGAGCGCGGATATTGCGCGAGTACGCGCTCACGCGCATCAGGCAGGTGACGCAGGCGCAAAGTCACGGTATCGCTGGCATCGTCGCGGATGGTCAGCACGCGATACTCGCCATTCGGCGCGAAGCGCGACGGGCGACGCGCTCGTGGATAGTGGGTCATGGTCGCGCCGGTGCGGATGTCGATGCGGCGGATGGCAAGCTCGTCCGTGCTGGATGTGACCAGCACACGCACCTGTGGCTGAGCCGGAAGCAAACGCCCGACGAGTAAGCTAATGGCGACCAGCGCACAACACAGGGCGAACAGCACGCCAATCGCCCGCAGGACGTAGGCGATCTCGTGTGAGCGATCAAGCATGGGCGGTTTGCGGGGCAATCGGCAATTCAATCCAGAAGCGGCATCCCCCCTCTGCCGGCGTATCTAGCCCGACATGCCCATCTTGCAGGCGCATCATCTCGTAGACAATCCACAAGCCGAGTCCGGTACTGCCCTCGCCCGCAGTCGGTTTCGTGCTGATCTTATTCTTAGCGAAGGGCTGGAACAAGAACGCTTGCTCATCTTCGTCGATGCCGGGACCTTGATCTTCCACGTATAAACGCCAGAGCCGGTCGTCGTTCTCGCTATAGAGGCGCACAGTGCTATCCATCGGCGAGTATTTGATCGCATTGCTCAGCAAATTGCCGATCACCTGCACCAAACGCTTATCATCGGCGATGACCGTGCCCTGTACGTCGTCGGCTTTGAGCGTGATGTGCTTGTTATGCGCCATCACACCGTATTGATTGGCGACGCGCCGCACGATGTTGTAGCTATCAATCGGGCGCAGGTCAACGTGGATGTCGGTGCCGTTGATCGCCTGTGTACCGAGGAAATCATCGACGACGCTGAGCATCGCCTTGATGCTCTCTTCGCTCATGTTGAGCATCTTCTGTAATTTCTTATCGTCGCTAGCCTGATTACGCATGATGGTAATCAACATCTTGAGATTGTTGAGGGGATTCTTCAAATCGTGCGAGGCGACCTGCATCATGCGCGCGCGCACTTCATTGGCAGATTGCAGGCGAGCGATCATCTGTGTGCGCTCGTCCACCAGTTGCTTCAGCATCACCTGCGTGTTGACCCGCGCCTGCACCGTGTCAACGTCGATCGGCTTGGTGATGTAATCGTTAGCGCCCAAGCGGATGCCCCGCGCGACATCGGCTTTATCGCTGATCGCTGAGATGAGGATCACGGGTAATTCGGTGATGTCCGACGAATTGCGAATGATCTTGAGGACATCCAACCCATTGAGAATCGGCATCATAATATCCAGCAGAACCACGTCGTAATCGGTTTGAACGAGCATCTCAAGCGCGATCTTGCCATCGGATGCGGTGTCTACGTCACAATTACGCCGGAAGACGCGGGCGAGCAAGTCGGTATTGAAGGACTCATCATCAACGATGAGCAAACGCGGGGTCGGACGAGTAGCACTGGGTTGCATTGTTGGTTTGTCCTATCCATACAATATCGATTAATTCTGAAGGCGCGTCACAAACGCTTTACCAACTATCATCGAGACTCAAGCATAGTCTGTTTTAGCTATTTACACAATGGATTGTAACAAAGTTAGTGTGAATTTAGCTTTAAAGCTTGTTGATAGTGGGCGGTTGTCACCTGTCCGGTTGCCAAAACGCCCGAGGTGGTATTTAATTTAAGTGAGACATCTGAAATTATTGAGGAGCGGGACTTAGCCAATAGTGGCGGACTTTCGTATTTTGCGTGGTCATGATCTTTTTGTCCCCTTTTTGAAAAAAGGGAACGCCAAAAACTTTTGCTTTTTTGAACAAGGTCAAGGAACGACAGTTCTTTATGGGGGCGCGGGGGTGAAGCCCCGGCAATAAAAACCACGCGACATCTCAAAGAGCCGCAGTTTCTTATCATGGCGAAAGTATTGTATAAATATGTTGAGTTTTTGCAGAAATGGAATAAATATTTATGACTGAAGCAACCCGTGATTTCGTCGTCGTTGGCTCGGGCTTCGGGGGCAGTGTCTCAGCGATGCGCCTCTCGGAGAAGGGATACGACGTGCTGGTATTGGAGCGGGGTAAACGCTGGCGCGATGAAGATTTCCCGCGATCGAACTGGAATGCGTTCAAGTTCATCTGGCAGCCGATGCTCCGCATGTTCGGCTTATTGCAGATCGACCTGCTCAACGATGTGATGGTCTTACACGGGAGCGGGGTTGGCGGTGGTAGTTTGATCTATGCCAATGTGTTGATGGAACCGGAAGACCATCTCTTCGATGCGCCGGGCTGGCAGAAGATGAACAACTGGCGTGAGGTACTGCGCCCGCACTACGAGACCGCTAAGCGCATGCTGGGCGTGGCACGTAACCCGCGCCTATGGGCGGCGGATCACGTCTTGCAAGAGATCGCCACCGAATACGGACAGGGCGCGAGCTTCCGCCCGACCAACGTCGCCATTTACTTCGATGAAGATCGCCCCGGCGAGACCGTGCCCGATCCCTACTTCGACGGCGAAGGCCCCGAACGCGCGGCCTGTATTCATTGCGGCGGGTGCATGGTCGGCTGTCGGCACAATGCCAAGAACACACTCGTCAAGAATTATCTGTACTTTGCCGAGCAGAACGGCACCGACATCCGCGCCGAAGCCGAAGTGACCGCCATCCGCGCCCTGCCAGACGGACAAGCCGACGGCGCACGCTACGAAGTCGTCTACCGCAAGGCGACCGCCTGGCGCTGGCAACAGACAGAAACCGTCGTGCGGACACGGCAGGTCGTCGTCGCGGCGCATGTGATGGGCACGCTCAAGCTCTTGTTCCACAGCCGCGATGTGACGCGCACGCTCCCGAATATCTCGCAACGGCTCGGCGAGAACGTCCGCACCAACAGCGAGACCATCCCCGGCGTGACAGCACGTACAGATGACATCGACTACTCAGAAGGGGCGGCGATCACGTCGATTTTCCGCGTCGATGACAACACCCACCTTGAGCCGGTGCGCTATCCGGCGGGGTCGGGCTTCATTCGTATGCTGGCGATGCCGATGATTCCGACAAGCCACAACATCTTCAAACAGCTATGGCGCATGACGAAGAAGTTCTTCAGCAATCCGGTCGATTTCTTACATGCGAAAGTGTTCAGCAAGTGGGCACAGCGCACGACGATTCTGCTCATCATGCAGACGGTAGATAGCACAATGCAGATCAAGCCGGGGCGCAGTCTCTTCACCGGGTTCCGGCGCGGGTTGGTCTCACGGTTGAATGAGGGTCAGCGCATCTCGCCGCCCTTCGAGCTATCGCACGGCATCACCCAGCGCTTTGCTGATAAGACCAACGGCGTGCCACAGGATGCGATCCCCGAAGCCTTATTGGGCATCCCGACAACCGCGCATCTGCTGGGCGGCGTGCCGATGGGACACACGGCAGAAGATGGCGTGATTGATCAATATTGCGAAGTGCATAATTATCCCGGCTTATACGTGGTCGATGGCTCAATCATGCCGGCTAACCCCGGCATCAACCCCAGCCTGACTATCACGGCGATGGCAGAATACGCCATGAGCCACATCCCGCCGAAAGCGAGTGACGCGCCAACCCCCGCGCACGACGCGCACGCTGTCGCCCCCGTTTAACCAAAGCGATAGGGCAGGCGTATCGAAAACGTACTGCCCACGTCCGGCTCGCTCTCCACGCTAATCGTCCCGCCGAGGCGTTCGATCACGGCGGCGGTGATCGCCAAACCTAAGCCCGTGCCGGATGCCTGCGCGTGGCTGAACTCTGGCACGCGGAAGAAGCGATCGAACACATGCGGTATGTACTCTGCTGGGATGCCCAGCCCTGTATCGCGCACATCAATCTGCACCGCTTCATGTTCATCATCGGTGGTCAAGGCAATCGTGATCTGCCCGCCGGATGGCGTGTATTTGACCGCGTTGGAAATCAGGTTATCCAGTGCCTCAGTCAAATGACGCGAGTCGGTGATGATGGTCGTATCAGCATCGGGGACTTCGATCGTCAAGTTCTGCCCTTTGTTCTCGGCATCATAGGCGTGCCCCATCGCCGTCTCTTTGATGACCGCCTGCACGACCGTCCGATGCGGGTTGAGCGTCAAACCGGACTCGATCTTGTTCAGGTCGAGAAAGCCGCTAATCAACTGCTCCATCCGCACCCCCGCGGTGAAGATCGCAGTCACCGCGCGCTGATGCTCGTCCGCGATGCTCTCGCGCAGGTCGCCACTGTAGCCCAGCACCACCCCCAGCGGCGATTTCAGATTGTGGGTGACCGTATCGATCAACTGATCCTTGAGCTGGTTCAGCTGTTCGATCTGCTGCCGTTGGCGCGCGAGCGTCAGATGGGTGTTGACGCGCACGCGCACTTCAGCGGCTTGGAAAGGCTTGGTGATGTAATCCACACCGCCCACGTCGAAGGCTTTCAGCTTATCGTCAATTTCGCTGAGCGCACTGATGAAAATCACCGGCACATCAGCGGTGCGCGGGTCGGCTTTTAGGTGCTGGCAAACTTCAAAACCGTCCATATCCGGCATGCGAATATCGAGCAGGATAATATCCGGCACGCTGGCTTCGATCGCACGCAAGGCGACTTCACCGCTGATCGCCGGACGCACGGTATATCCCGCCTTGGAGAGCATGCCAGACAAAACGCTGAGATTCGCCGGTGTATCATCGACGATGAGGATTTCTCCTTGATCTGTGCTATCGGTCGCCATCTGGTGTGTCTCTTTCCGTATACTAATGTGCGAATTCGTCGCTGACGATTATATCACGCTTGCTGTTATCACGCGGACTTGATGCGCTCAACTGCGCTTGACGGTCTCCGCCACCCAATGAAGCGCAAAGCCCACGCTCTGCGCTTTATTCGCCACACGGTCACCACGCCATAACTGTTGTTGTACTTGCGTGGTGCGCGATGTCACCATTCCGATATAAGTCAGCCCCACTGGTTTTTCAGGCGTGCCGCCACCGGGACCGGCGATGCCGGTGATGCTGATAGCTATATCGGCATCGAACACGCCCCGCACACCCAGCGCCATCTCGCGCGCGGTCTGCGGGCTAACAGCGCCATGCGCCTCGATCGTCGCCGCCGCTACCTGTGCCAGTTGAATCTTAGCGGCGTTGCTGTACGTCACCAGACCACCGAGTACATAGCCCGAACTGCCGGGAATATCGGTCAAAGCACTGAGAAGCATCCCCCCCGTACAAGATTCCGCCGCACAAAACGTCAGCCCGGTCTTCTTCAACAACAATCCCAGATCACGCGCTAGGGTATGTATATCATCTGTCCTCATAAAAAAGCACTCCTTACGGGCGATGGTGGCATCGCATCGACTATTCTTAACAAAAATTTAGCTGATTGGTACGTAAATTACATGACACGCATCCATTATTCGCGTTATAATAGTAAAAACACCCCAAAACGAATGGATTTGAGGTCACGATGTCGTCGATTATATCACTAGAATGGTTACTTCTAGTGGGGTTTGCGTTGATTATCTTGCTAGTTGGTTGTAGCAATCTATTAACGCGCCCGGCACAGGTTATCCCAACTCCTGAGAAAACCCCGACGACGACGCTCACGGTCTATCCCTTCGGGCCGCCGACGCTGATACCGCGCTCGACCTTGCCCCCGAGCGGGTCGCATACGGCGACACTCGCGAACGGTTTGACGCTCGACATCTCGCCCCCCCCTGTACGAGAGATAGACATCCAAGCACCGACATGCTTCACCAGCCCGAACGCGGGTTTTTTGTGTCTCGGGCAAGTGCATAATCGCAGTGATGAGCAAGTGACCAACCTCACCCTGCGCGTTGACTTACCGCCCGCCGCACAAGCCCCGCCGCACAGCCATACCACGACCGTACACCAAGCGATGATCGCCCCCGACACAACCGCGCCCTATCACATCATTTTTCCATCGCTCGATCATAGACCGCACACCATCACGCCACAGGTGAGCGTATACCACATCGGCGACGCGGCGAACATCGCCACGCTGACGGTCATCAGCGAACGCGGTTTTCTGGCAGAGAACGGGCGTTACGTCATCACGGCGACTCTGCAAAATGACACGCCGAGCGTGTTACTGCGTGCGCGTGTCCTCGGCACAGTTTACGATGAGCGCAAGCGCGTTGTCGGCTATCGGGTCGTCGAACTGGATCAAGACGTGTCGGTCGGTCAGCAAGTCATCACGCGCATAGAAGTGATCCCACAGGTGAAGAACGACCGCCTCACCCACAGCCTGACAGCGCAGGGATATCCCAAGCCCTAGCGCCGCCGTTCGCTGACAAGCCTCATTCGTTGTGTGCGAGTGCGCGGGTTAAGGTCGCTTGATTCTCTAACGGTAGGCTTGCCCCGCGAAATTGCAGACGCATCTCATCGACGCAACGGGTATCCGGCGCAGTCGTCGGCGCACGCAAGAAGTCGATCATCACGGCGCGGGGACAGGGAAGTACAGCGCTTGCCCCGTGAGCGCTGGCGGGCAAATTGACGTACACGCTCGCGCTGAGAGTTGTCGCGGCTTGTTGTGCCCATGCCGGCGGTGTGATCGGGTCGAACTGACCGGAGATGACCAGCGTCGGTATATCGCTCGTGACGGGCTGATTCGCGCGCGGGGCTGGCTCAGCCGTGATCGTAAAGGCCTCGCACACGTCGAAGAGTTGCTGGGCGAGGCTGTTCTGGCGTGCAATCCGCTGAAAATCGGGATAGGGCGCGTAAGCATCACGGAGACGCGCCGGCGTGCTGAAGGGAATTTCTTCGGCACAGTGAACGGTGAAATATGCGCCGTAGCTGATGAAGGTCTGCTGGGCGAAGATCGAACCAACGAACGCGCTGTACAAGCCATAGCGCCCCGTATGCACCTGATAGATCAGCTGGGGCATCAAGGGAAGCATGTTACTATCGTACAAGAGTTGTACCGTCAGGCGCAAGAAAGTATCGCCATCGAAGATCACATCTTCGTACAGATCGCCCGTGATCGGGTTCGTAATGCTGATGCGCGCCGGCGACTGATTGAGAATGGCGACCGTCGCGTAAAATACGTCTTCCAGCATCGGGTACGTCGCCGCACATGCGGCATCGTCCGCGCACGCCGTGAAGAGTTGGTCGAGGGCGCGTCCCCAATTTGCCGGCACTTGCTCGAAGAAGGCTACATCCGGCGGCAGAACCGAATCAAGGACGACACTGCGGAGCGCATCGGGATGATCGCGCATGGTACTCAGCGCGAGGCGCGTCCCGTATGAGATGCCCCACAGGTTGACCTGTTCGTATCCCAGCGCGGTACGTAGGGCGGCGATGTCCTGCGCGCCGACACGGCTGTTATACTGGGCGACATCGTGCTGGCGTGCCAGCGTCGCGCCACATGCTAATAGCTCATTGAGGAGTAAATCACTGACATCGGCGCTGGTATGAGTCGTGCCGTCGATTTCGTAATCCAGCAATTCCAGCGTCAGCGCGTCATAAGCCACACAGTCAAACGCGGGCGCAGATGTGCCGATGCCGCGCTGATCGTAAATGATAATATCGCGGTTGGCATCGAAGAGCGGGCGATAACGCTGATTGTACACCAGTTGCACCGTCTCGATCGCACTGCCGCCGGGGCCGCCTTCTAAGTAAATAATCGGATCAGGGTCGGGATTGCCATCGGGATGGCGCAGAATCGCGACGCTCAAGCGCACAGTCGCGCCATCGGGGTTGGCGTAATCTTCCGGCACGACGAGATCGCCACAATCGACGATGATGCTCGCACGCAGTTCAAACGCGCAATCCCGCGCGACGAAGGTCGCCTGTGCGTGGCTGGTCTCCACGCTTGAAAATAACAAGACACTGCCGACAATCAAACTCCATAATAAACGATACACGACACGCTCTCTCTTTTAGTTAGCCGGATAGATGATGGTTGTTGCTTCGATGCCTCAGGGCGATTGCATATAGCCTGTGACACCCTCACAAGGAACTGTCGTTCCTTGATCTTGTTCATTTTGAACGTTTTTGTCCACTTTTTGTAAAGGCTCATGTGTAAAGTCTGTGCAAAGTGGGACGCTGTCCCACACCCTGCAAAAGGCGTAAGCCCTTTGAAACCATTCGTGTTCGACGCGATTGCGTTGAAAAAAGCAAGCTGTGAAAGTTTTGGTTGAGCTTTTGAAAAAGCTCATGGATCTTGGGGCAAAGCCCTAAATGACTATTGCACACGTTCGATATAAGAGCCTTTGTAAAAAGTGGTTGGGGTTTGGGGTGAAACCCCACTATGAAGATACATTCATTTTTTATATGCGATTGCCCAGTTCGATACCTTTATTATGATGCACGATTCGACAACTTCGGACATAATTTAAGCAAATGCACACACGCTACCCGAAAGGCACGCCATGACTGGCAAATATTACGATGATCTGCCCGTGGGCACAGTCATCAAGCATGAGCTAGGACGCACGCTCACCGAGATGGATAACGTCATGTTCAGCATGTTGACGATGAACCTGCAACCCTTGCACAGCAACGAGGACTTCGCCGCGCAGACCGAGTTCGGCAAGCGCATTGTCAACGGCATCTTCACGCTGGGGGTGGTGGTTGGCATCACGGTCAACGACATCACGGCGGGGACGATTATTGCTAATCTCGGCTATGAGGACATCAAGCACCCGCACCCCATGTATCACGGCGATACAATCTACGTTGAGACCGAGATCATCGCCGCGCGCGCGAGTAACTCACGCCCGAATGCCGGCATCATCACCATGAAGCACACCGGACGCAATCAAGATGGTATCATCACGGTTGAAGTCACACGTTCGGCTTTATTTCGCAAACGACCGACGGATTCTTAACCCTCACAGCGTGGACAAGTGGCGCAAGGATGATATAGTGAGATTGATCTTTTGCTCGTCACAATCTAGGGAAGACACAGGTATGTCCAAAAACATCTTATTGATCGAGGATGATTTTGCTTTACGCTCGCTGTTTCAACAAGTTGTCAACGCGACTGGCAACACGGTGACCGACGTTGGCACGCGCACACAGGCGCTCGATCTACTCGAAGCGAACACCTATGACCTGCTGATCTGCGATATTATGCTGGAAAATGGCAACACGCTCGATATCATCGAGGTCTGCGCCGGACACGGCATAGACGTAGTGGTCATCACCTCGGACGAGTCCCGTCTGGCACAATGCCGCGATCTGGGCGTGCTGGCGTTCGTGCGGAAGCCAGTTTCCGCGCGCGACTTGATGACGATCGTCACGGACATTCGCGCGCTTGATCTGCCGAATTCGTGGGTGTCGCCGCGCGTCCGCGACTGAGCAGAGCGCCAGCTGGCTTGATCCCCGTTCAGTCGTCGTCCGCATCGCCCTTGCCGCTGATGCGGTTGGCGAGTTTATCGCCCAATAACGTCTGCATCAGCCCGCCGCCAACATCGGCTTTCTTGGGTTTGGCATCTGCGTCCCAGTCAGCACGATAGCGCTCGTTGATCCATTCTTCGTAACGCTTGGCGGCAGAGCTGGTGACGGCTTCGATCGTGCTTTTATCGCCATCAGCAATCGCAGTACGCATCTGCTGGAGCGTCTCGATATACTGATCGAGGACGCGCGTCAGCACGTCGCGGTTGGCGTGCCACGCATCGCGCATGGCATCGGGATGAATATCGAACAGCGGGCGCGTCAACACGCCGAAGGCGGGATTAGTCAGCCATTTCATATCATCCCACGCTGCTTCTCCCATCAGTTGGTAGAAGAGCGTCACGCCGAGAATTTGCGGCATGTCATTGGTATGGGCGAGCAGGGTATCATGTTCGAGCGGATCGAGGAAACGCGGGCGACTGCCTAAAATCTGGCAGAAGTTAAACGCCAGATCAACCGCCTCTTTGATGCAATCAGGCGCAGGCGAGAGCAAAATCGCGCTATCGTCGAAGAAATCTTCTTCGGCGTGGTGCAAGTCCTCACGCGCTTCAAAGATGTAACGCGGGTTGACGATCGCCGTGATGCCGACCAGATGTTGCTCAGCGTTGAAGTGCGTATCCGCCCATGCCACTGAGGGCCGCTTGAGAGGCGACAAATCCAGCACGACAGCCCCCGCGCGCAACTCATCGCCAAGAATGCGGAAGGTCGCTTCCATCTGGTCGTATGACAGATCGACCATGACCAGATCAACATCAGCGATCGCCTGTGTGATGCGCCCTTCGCTCCGATCGACAAAGCCGGCGGTCTGGGCTTCTTTCATCAGTTCTTTAGACAGATCATGCCCGATGACGGTGAAATTGTGCTTGCCGCCCTTGTTGGCATAACGGCGCAAAGCCAGCCCGACCGAGCCGGTAGTACGTGTGAGACCGAGGAGAGCTACGGTTAAATTCGCCATAGTGGTTTATTCCCTTTGTTTGACTTACGCGCTGTGTGGCTTCATGCGGTCAGTTGACATCATCGGCGCGCTGAAGCCGACACAACAACTCATAATACGGATGATCGCGCCAGTGTTCGGCGGCGTCTTGATGATGCGTCACGAGCCAGGTCGCGCGCGCGCTCGCCCCCATCCCCGCGAGAATCTCGCCGCTCCACTTGGGATGATAACACCGCACGATGAAGGGCGCACGCCACCAGACCAAGCGATCATCGGCACAGAGCCAATCTTCGACCATCGGTGTGAACTTGTTCACCAGTACCGATAGCGACTTGCCGATCACGTTTTGGGGGGCGCGCACCTTACCAACATCGTGGAGCAAGGCGGCTAGCGCGAGATCATGGGGGGTATGGGCCTGCTGGCGCTGGACGGCACGCAAGACGTTTAAGCTATGGTGTTGCTCACTGCGTTTCATCTGCTTGAAGATCGACAGTTGATCCGCAGTCAGGTATTGCGCGGCGAGATCGTAATCGACGCTCTGGGTGAAGGCTAGCAGAGCGCGAACGCCCTGCTGAACCCGATGCACAGCAGACACAACTTAGAATGCTCCTAACAGGAAGCGGCTAATGGCGAACATCGGTTGCCCGATCAACAGCCCGAACACGTTCAACTGTGGGATCGCAAAGCTGACCAGCAATAAGCCGAAGAAGGCGTATTGCGTAATCTGCGCCCATTGTTGCCACGTATACGCCGGCGATGCCATGAAGTTGGCTAGCGGGCGGGCGTTCTTGCGGATCGGGTCGGGGATGTCGTTGCGGGCGATGCCCGTGCCCGGTAGCAGGGCTAAGACCATGCGCCACCCGTCAATCGGGAAGAGGGGCAACAGGTTAAAGACGAACAACAACACATTGAAGACCACGCCGAAGTAGAACAGCAAGGCGATGAAGTACCAGAGGCTACTCACCTCACCCGAGACAACTTGTGGCATTGTCCCCTGAACGAGCGCGACCTTATCGGCGAGGCTAGCTTGGGTGGCGACGGTCAGGTCGTTGACGATGACAATCGCATCCGTGACCAGCGTCACGAGGCGCAAGCCTAGCGCGAACAAAGCCGCCTGGATCAAATTCGAGATCGGGCCGGCGAAGGATGTCCAGAAGCTCCCCCAGCGCCCATCACGCATCCGCGATGGATTAATGGGAACTGAGCCTAAAATACCGAAGCCGATGAAGAGGAACATCAGCCACCCCACCCAGTTGATATGGACGATGGGATTGGGGGTCAAGCGTCCCATCTCACGCGGGGTCGGGTCGCCCCACCAATCAGCGACGACCGCGTGGGCGTACTCGTGTAAGCCCATCCCGAAGAATAAGACGATGCCGATGGCGACAATCGCCTCAATTTGAAAATTTCCAAACAGTAACATGGTATCTCTATCGCTCCATGTAAATGAACAGTGCAGTTTGTTGAATCAGTATATCACAAAGAAAACAGCACCTGATGAATAGTTTGTGTGTTTCATAAAGTAGACGGGTCATTTCTGATAAATGAGGCTTCAAAATAACACCTTTAGTGTGCTTATAAAACTGTTTCTAGCCGCATGGCTTCAGCCTAAGGCAGATAGAAGCAATACCTATAGTGCGCCCGTTGTGTAACGGGTTCGCGCTAGCAAACCTTTACGGCTCTTTGGGATGTCGCGTGGTTTTTGTTGCAGGGGCTTTGCCCCCACACCCTCACAAGAAACTGTCGTTCCTTGACCTTGTTCATTTTGAACGCATAGCGCTCAAAAAAGCAAAAGTTTTTGGCGTTCCCTTTTTTCAAAAAGGGGACAAAAAGAGCTTGACCACGCAAGATACCCACCTTTACAAGAATACTCATGACAACTTGTTCGTCGTGCCGAGAGGCGGCAGTTATCGTCTCTACCAGATGAGTATGTTATGATAGAGACCATAGCACCAAGCAATCACCAAGCAACACCCGTCTATCCATCCTGTAGGCGCGTCAGACACGACCAGCACCAAAATAATGTTCTTTAAGCTAAGAGGAGCAGGGAACTTGAAAAAGCGTATTTTATTCCTGATGTCGGATACTGGCGGGGGGCATCGCGCCGCCGCTGAAGCGATCCGCGACGGGCTATACAGCAAATATGGTGAAGATACGATTGATGTCGAATTGCTCGATGTCTTTCGTGCGAGCCATTTCCCGATGAATTACATGCCAGAGTTTTACCCGTGGCTAATCGAACACAGTAAGGAGTCGTGGGGGCTAGGGTATAAGATGCTGAACACCAAGCGACGTGTCGCCGTGATGTCTCGCACCTTCTACATTGCTAATGCCCACCGCTTCAAGAAGATGGTGCGCGAGCGTCCGGTGGATGTTGTCGTCAGCGTCCATTCGATCGTCGCCCGCCCGATGTTCCGCGCGTTTGAGATGGTCTTCAAAGAGCGCCCGCCGATGATTACCGTCGTGACCGATCTCATCTCGACACACGCATTCTGGTACGACAAACGCGCCGACTTCATGATGTTGCCGACTGAAGCTGCCTACGAACGCGGCTTAGAACTGGGTATCCCGACCGACAAGATGAGAATCACGGGCTTACCGGTGAACCCGCGCTTCATGGATAGCCTCATCGGGCAAGAGCAAGCCCGCGACGCGCTCGGCTGGCAACAGGGCGTGCCGACGATTCTGATGGTCGCTGGTGGTGATGGCATGGGGCCGCTTTACGACACCGCCCGCGCGATCAATGCGCGCAAGCTCGATTGTCAGCTGGTGGTCATCGCCGGACGTAACAAGCACCTGAAAGCCCGTCTGGAAGCCACCGATTGGAACCAGCCGACGCACATCTATCCCTTCGTGACCAATATGCCGCAACTGATGGACGGTGCCGACATCATCGTGACCAAAGCCGGCCCCGCGACGATCACCGAAGCGGGAATCGCCGGTCTACCGATGATCCTGATGGATGCCATCCCCGGACAAGAAACGGGCAACGTCGATTACGTCATCCAGAATGATGCCGGCATCTACACCCGTAACCCGCGCGAAGTCGCGGATACCGTCAGCGCGTGGCTGGCAGAGGGCAAATCAGGTCTACAACGGCGTGCCGACCAAGCGCGGCGCATCGCCCGCCCCAACGCCGTGTGGGATATTGCCGATGAGGTCATGCATTGGGCTGGCAGTGACCCGATCGAGACGAGCGACAAACGCCTGTGGGTACGGGCGAAGAAGCTGATGCCCTTCGACC
>DAOTTV010000077.1:0-7595 GCA_034437755.1 Anaerolineae bacterium
CAAAGGACGATCGTCCTTTGCGGGGGTTCGGGGGGAACGCCCCTGAGTAGTTACGAGCTAACTTTTTTGTAGTAGTGCAATTGGACGTTCAAGCGACCGAATGTGAGTTCATCGCCATCGTAGAGTTGATAGCGGCGCAGGGGGGCGGCGCGCTCACCATTGACGAATGTGCCGTTGATGCTATCCAGATCGACCAGAATCAACAGGCCGCGCACCAGTTTAATCATCGCGTGCTGGCGCGAGATACCGTTCTGATGCCCGTCGAAGGGTTCAAAATCAATCACGACGCTGGGGTCTTCTGGGCGGGAATGGCGACCGATCAAAATATCATCGCTGGTCTTAACCGCTTGCAATGTCCCATCTGGCAAGCGGAAGTAAATCACGTCTGGCACATCAGCTGATGTATCAATATCGCGCTGTTGCAACGCTGGACGCACCGATTTGCGCTCGTGAATTGTCACAATCTGGTTGTCGTCATCGTCGTATTTCCATTTACGTGGAGGCATATCACCTAACCCCATTCGTTAAGTTTATTCAATTTGTCACAAAGATTGTAACAATTTAAGCGCAAAATACAAGCGAATGGACATCACCAATTCGTCCTATTGCGCCACTCCAAACCGAACTTATACGACATTAACACAGCGATGATACCCTGATACCATGCGCTATTTAGACATTCTGTGGAACTACATGCCGACATCCCTCCAAAAAGCTATCACCATCCTGCAAAATACAATCGCTGAGTTGCTGGCATCCTTGCCGGGCTTGCTGATTGCGATGCTCATTTTCTACGCGATTTATCGTATCTCGCGTATGATCGAACTGGGCATCGTCGCGACCTTACGGCGTGCCAAGTACAGCCGCAGTTTACAGATCGTCCTCGCCCGTCTCGGGCGCTGGTTGATCGTGTTCAGCGGTTTCTTGCTCGCCACGACGATCGCCCTGCCGAGCTTCTCGCCGTCTGAGCTGATCGGCTTATTGGGGATCGGTTCGGTGGCGATCGGGTTTGCCTTCCGCGAAGTGTTGCAGAACTTCCTCGCGGGCATCCTGATCTTGCTCAACGAACCTTTCCGCATTGGCGATCAGATCATCATCGGCGACTACGAAGGCACGGTCGAAGACATCCAGATTCGGGCGACTTACGTCCGCACTTACGATAATCGCCGCGCAGTCATCCCCAATAGTGACTTGTTCACTGGTTCGGTGATGGTCAACACGGCGTATGACAAACGACGCAACGAATACGACATCGGCATCAGTTATGATGACGACATCGAAGCCGCACAGGACTTGTGCGTCGCCACTTTACGCGAGATCGACGGCGTGCTGGATAATCCGCCGCCGGATACAATCATGATGGAGATGGGCGATTCAGCGATTGTCTTTCGCGTGCGTTGGTGGACGAATCCGCGACAGGCAAACGTGCTGAGAGTCCAGAATCTCGTGCTTCGCACGCTGAAGAACCGCCTGACGGACGCAGGCTTCAACATTCCGTTTCCGATTCGCACGGTACACTTCAACGATCATACTGAACACGCGCTGGAGAACGATCGCCAACCCACTTCTTAGGCTATCCGCACGCAGACGGGCGCTTGTGGTCTGCGAATGGTTGATTCTCACAGGACTCTCAGGCGATTCTATTGGTGCATTTTTTCACAAACCCTATAGTTAGGTCGTGGTAACGCTCTTTACTTGGAGGAATCAGACATGCAGACATATTTGGTTAAGTTGCGGACACGCGTCGCGAATTTGACAGACCGCCTCGAACATTTGTGGGAAGAACGCGTCATGCGGGGGACAGCGGGTAGCGTGCTTGTGGTCACTTATCTGGCGATGATTGTGTTGATTGAATTGCATTTACGCGGGTGGCTGTTCTGGATACCAGAACGATTCGTGACGTGGTTGCCCGATACGCACTTCTTCGCGGTCGAAGTCGCGTTCACACTCTTACTCTTAACCGAGGTCGTCAGCCTGATCTTTGGCTTGACGCGCTCGTTCTCGCGCAGTATCGGCATCCAGATTGAAATCCTCGCCTTGATTCTGCTCCGCGATGCCTTCAAGAAGTTCACGACTTTCGGCGAACCGCTGCAATGGGAACTTGTCACGGAGAGTTTGTACAAGATGGTCGCGGATGGTGTCGGGGCGCTCTTGATCTTCGTGATTCTGGCGATTTATTACAAGACGATGCAACACCAGCCGATCACCGATGACGACACCGAGAAAGTCTCGTTCATCGCTTATAAAAAAGTGATCGCGCTCGGCCTCATTTTGATCTTCACCAGTATCGGCATTGTCGATGCCTATCGCTTCGTCACTGGCGGCGAGACCTATCCCTTCTTCGAGACCTTCTACACGATTTTGATCTTCACCGATGTGCTGATGGTCTTGCTCTCAATGCGCTACACGACTAACTTCGCCGTGACCTTTCGTAACTTCACCTATGCGCTGGTGACGGTGTTCATCCGGCTCGCGCTAGTTGCACCCGCCCCTATCAACGCGATTATGGGGGTCGGCACGGCGCTCTTCGCGCTCAGCATGGGCATTACCTATCGCTTCGTCGGGCAGGATTTGCTCCAGCACTCGCAGCTAGGCGGTGTCCATCAGGATGCTAACACGGGTGCTGACAATGGCGACCAGCCGCGCGTTGCGGATGTCACCAATCATTAAGCACAGGAGACAAGCGAGTACCGCGCTTCAGGTAGCAGAGGCTAGGGGTAGAAGGGTGCGTTAAAACAAGCATCCGCGTTATTTTGTAGTTGGCGCTTGCCGATGACGTTGGACGTTAGTCCCCGCTGACCAACACGCCTCCGGTATTCACGCCTTCGCCGTTATAGCCACGCCCGACCCCGCGATAGACGAAGCCGAGTTCACGCATGATCGCCGGTTTGTACAGGTTGCGCCCATCGACCATGATCGGTTTGTTCATGCTGTCGCGCACGCGCTCCATATCGACCTGTTTGAACTCGTTCCATTCGGTCATCACGACTAGCACATCCGCGCCCTGTGCCGCTTCGTAGGGCGTTTTGCACAGCGTCAAGTTGGGGACTTCTTCCAGCGCGTTCTGACCGGCGACGGGATCGTAACCCTTGACGGTCGCGCCCTGATTAGCCAGCGTGCGCGCGACAGTCAACGCCGGTGCATCGCGCACATCATCGGTGTTGGGTTTAAACGCCAGCCCCCAGATGGCGACGGTCTTGCCATCCAGCGAGCCATCGACCATATCGCGCACTTTCATCGCAATTTGCTTGCGCTGGAAGTTATTAATCTCCATGACGGCGTTCAGCAGTTGCGGGTGCATCCCGTGCGTCAGTGCCATATTAGCTAGTGCCTTCACATCTTTGGGGAAGCACGACCCGCCATAGCCGACACCGGCATTCAAGAAGTGCGGGCCGATGCGCTTGTCGTAGCCCATGCCGCGCGCGACTTCGGCCACATCCGCGCCCAGTCGTTCGCAGATGATGCTAATCTCGTTGATGAAGCTGATGCGCGTCGCTAGAAAAGCGTTTGAGGCATACTTAATCATCTCAGCCGTGCGAATATCGGTGATGACTGCCGGCGCATCTAGCGGCGCGTATAAGTCAGCGACTTTCTCGGCCGCCTCGCGCTTGCTTGACCCGAACACGTTGCGGTCGGGATTCATGAAATCCGTGATTGCCGAGCCTTCACGCAGGAACTCAGGGCAACTGACAACCGCAAAATCAATCGGCTCGGGCTGGGTGTTGGCGATGATCTCAGCTGTCCAGTCACCTGTGCCGACGGGAACGGTCGATTTGTTGACGACGACCAGCGGGGCGGTCATGGTCTCGGCGATGGTCTGCGCCGCCGCCCGCACGTATTTCAGGTCGGCTTCGCCATCGACAGCGGAGGGCGTGCCGACGCAGATGAAGACGAACTCGGCTTGGGTGGCGTTCAAGCCTTCGTCATAAGATGTGGTAAAGTGCAGGCGACCAGCTTGCACGTTGCGCTCGACCAGTTCTTCCAGTCCGGGTTCATAGATGGGCATCTCGCCCGCATGTAGCCGATCAATCTTACGCTGATCGATGTCTACTGTGATGACGTTATTGCCCAGATCGGCAAAGCACGTTGCTGTGACAAGCCCGACGTATCCAGAACCGATGACACAGATATTTTTCATATTGGTTGTCCTTATGTACTCGATTTAACCCCGATTGTACGAGATGCACAATGCGTTTATAAACGTGCGGAGTTTACCACAGTCCTCATGAGGTGTTAAACGTCAATTTTGATCGGTCAGCGATCATAACAAGATTTTTATGCTTGCTCAATGTTTGCCCGTGTACGATAGCGTTTGTAGTAGTAATAGACCTCAGCGATAGTCGTCAGGTAGCCCTCGCTGTAGATAGTACCAGTCGCCTGCAAGCGATCTTGAATATCATCCAGCAGGACTTGTGCCGCCCACGATGCCCAGTCGGCGTAATTGCTCTCCATGAAGGGCATCCGCCGGATAATCAAGTCCTGTAAATCTTGCAATTGCGCGATGACCCGCGCCCCCTCGCGCTCGAATTTGATGTGCGCGTCGCGGCGGATGCTTTGCAGGGTATCGGGCGATTCTTGTAGCGCACCGCACAACTCATCGAAGTGCGTGTCGTCGGTCTGCACGTTGAAGCGTGCGCTCAATTGGTCGATGACGAAGGACGGCGCGACCCAGTGCAGGCACAGCACGATCAACATCACCAGATGCGTGCGATCATCGACGTGCGCCAGCGTCTCCGGCGTGATCGCCGGCACGGCAATCCCCACGCGGCGCGGATGAAAGATCGCCTGATGGCTATAACTGTTGGGGTCGTTGGGGTTGTGCGTGCGTTGTACCCAGAACTTGTAGCGTTCCCGCCAGTCAGCGACGTTGCCCAGGTCTTCGGCGGCGATGCCCGTCACCACCTGTAGCAGATAGACTGCGCTGGCTATCGCTGGCTCACTCGTCGCGCCGTTGCTATCTGCTGGCGTGGCATACTGCTGGAGATGCACTGCGCGTATACCCTCGCTCGTCAGCGCAGTCTCGACTCCGTCGGCCCAATTCTCCAGCCCGACCAGATGATGGCGGCGCGCCTGATCGTCACTGAGGCGCGTGAATGCCAGCAATGCCTCAGCGCGGGGATGCAGGCGCGGCATCAAATTGGTGAGCAACTCCTGATCGGGCGTGCCATAGCGCAGGAGCTTATCAATATGCGGCGTGATCTGGTCGCGCATCTGCGTGATGTTGTGCGGGTCGATGTCCATCAGCGCCGTCTCAATGGGCACATCCAGCACTGTGCGATAAATGCCGGCACGCGCGCTACTGGTATTGACATCGGCGACCTGCTGTTGCTGGCGCGCATCGACGGTCAACTGCGTTTGCAGGGCTTCCAAAATGGCGATCTTGGGGCGCAGGGCATACGGCGGGTTGTCCACATCCCGCGCCCCACTGCCGGCGATCTTATCGTAGAGCGTATCGCGTAGGGCGGTTAAATAGCGATACTGCGCCCGTTCGACGATCATCTGCCGTTGGATGTCCAGAAAATCAACGATCGTGTTGACGTAGGCTGTGTAGTGCATCTCGGCTTCGCGCATGCGTTGCCGCCACAGGAAGAACCACAGCACCACCGCCGCCAGCAGTATCCACACGATTTCCCACCCGGAGAACGCCGACCCCACGAAGAGAAAGGCCGCGCCGACCCCCGTGAAGCTCACGCCGACGACACGCGGCATCAGTCCGGTGCGTCGTTCGGTCGTGTAAGCGTAGAGCATCCGCACGCGCTGTAACTGGCGCGCGACACGATTGGCGCGTTGTTCCAGCGCCGGCAAGGACACCTGCACATCCTCCAGCTTTTTCGCCACCAGTTTATATTCATCGCGGTAGCTCTTGTAAAGCGGGCGCAGATAGTCGTTGGCATCTTGCTGGAGCGATTCGATCACGTTATCCACGCGCTGATCGAGCGTCTCAAGGCGGTTGCTGACTGCCCGCGCAATCTCGCGCTCGATGCGGCTCAAGCGTTGGCGCAGGTCAGCATAGATCGTGTCCAGCTGGTCTAAGGTCGTGGCGGTTAAATCGACGGCTTCCGTCCGCAGGCGTTCCAGTTCATCACGATATGCGCTGAAGCCATCCATACGGCTCAGGTCGATCGGTTCGGTATCATTGCTCACATCGGCATCACGTTGCATCGGTTCATTCAAGAGCTTGACCAGATCATCACTGCGCGGCGCGCGGATCGCCCCTTCTTCCAGCAAGCGCGCGAGTACCTTCTGCAAGAGCGCGTCCAGTTGCCGATCACCATCGGCGAGCACCTGCCGGACGGGATTGGTCTCATGGGTCGTGCCGAAGGTCGAGAATTTCCCGCTTCCAAGCGGCGATGTCGGGATTTCGCGCCCGATGTTGGTGTGAGTCTGCAAGTAGCAAAAGCGCGCCAGATGATCGAGTATTGTGCTATAAGTCAGATCGGACTTCGCGCCCAGCAAATAACAATCGCCCTGTTGGAAAGGTGAAATATCCTGAATACGCTCGATAGCGTGGATCGATTGATAGTTGCTATAAAACGAGGGCGAGGATTGCTGGAATTGTAACTCGCGCAGGAGCGCATAGCTGATCGCCTGTTGCAGGTGGGCGCGTTCGGTGGCGCTGTCGTCGTCATTATCGCTGGCGATTACCAGCGGGTCGCCTTCAGTATCCGGCAGGAGAAGCATCCCATACGTGCGGAATTGAAAATGGCGCGGCATCTTCTCGCCGATGAGATACGCCAGATCAATCACTGCGCCGCTGGCGAAGGGATCGTGCGCGTGGGCGATCACGTAAATGTTGACCGGCGTATCATCGCGCGCGATCTGGCTCAAGAGGTCTTCAATGCGGTTATAGAGGGCGCGATAGTGCGTCATGATGGCGAACTGCCCCCAGAGGCGCGTGCCGATGATATTCTCGTTCCAGTCGAGCCAATTAGGGGCGCACCACCGGCGTAGATGCGGATCGCGGTTGAGGTCGGTCAGGGCTTCTTGTGTCAGCTTGAGCGCCATCTGCTCATGATGAGGATACGGACTCGTCGGTTTATCATCATCAATCGGCGTGAGCCACAACGACGCGAACCCCCGTTCTGGCACGCCCTGTGCCTTAAAATAGTCTGACAGATGGGTGATGATGGCTTTCGTATGCCATCCTAAGCCGATCACGAGTGCGTTCTTATTCATAGACTGGTTCATCTCTCCGTGGTCATGCGCGTCGCGTCATTTGTCATGTGTACCTACGATGTATGACACTATTGCTATAACTTAATCTACAATACCATAAGAGTAACATAAAGAGAGGAGACAACAAGTCTAACAAATGACAGACATAACACACCACCTCTCACATACGGTGATAGATGCCGATGGGTAGCGCTGAAGCAGGAGTAATCGTCGCACACGATACGTGCAAGCCGGGAAACAGCCCGCAACCAAACAGACTCACTGGTTCAGCAACGAGATGCCACATCAAAACTATTGCCTACAAGCCAAAGCTACCGCTCAGCAGATGATAAGAACGAGCGGTAGTTTTGCGTTTATGCCTGCTGACTTCCCCACCCGTTCTATCAAAGACGGGTTCGCTGTAGCAACCCCTTACATCT